>CAJXPN010000597.1 GCA_913058025.1 uncultured Myxococcales bacterium
GAGATTTCTGCCTGTCTCGTGGGCTCGGAGATGTGTATAAGAGACAGTCCTCGCGAAGGACGTGAGCGCCTCGTGCTCTTGAATATGCAACGGCGGCAGACGTCGTAACCAAAATGGCAACGATGACTCCCAGGCTCGGGCGCCCCACGGGCGCGCCCGACCAGATCCCGCATATGGAGCGTGTCGATGAGAGAGGCTGGCCTTGGTTCCCGTGTCGCGTTCGCGTTCGCGTGCGCGTTCGCCTTCGCGTGTAGCGACGACACGCCGCCCATCACGCTCCCCGACGCAGACGCCTCGACCGACAGCGGCGGCTCGGAAGACGCCGCCCGCGCCGACGCGTCCACCGACGCTGGAGCCGACCTCGGGCCGGACGTGGCCGCCGACGCGCGCATCGACGCCTCCGACCCTTCGGACGCGTCCTTCGCAGACGCCGATGACGCCGACATGGACGCCGACATGGACGACGGCGGTGAGCTCGACGCCAACGACCCAGACGCCAACCCCGACATGGGAGAGGAGGGCACACCTCCGTCGCTCAGGGTCGTCCTGGGCGACTCGGCCAGCGTCCAGTTCTGCGTCGACGACGCGCCGTTCGGCGACCCCATGGACCACACCCTCATCGGCTCCAGCTCGATGGTGACCGGCCACGACACCGCCCCCATCGAGGCTTCGACCTACAAGGCCGTCCCCCACCCCTTCGAGACATGCGCCAGCTTCGCGACCGAGACCACGCTCGACCTCGAGGAGGGGCGCGCCTACACGGCCTACCTGCACCCGCGAGGGCTCGGCCGGATCGAACTCGTCGAGGACGACCTCGCCACGCCTGGGCCTGGCCTGGCGCGCGTCCGGGTCTTCAACACGCTCGCGGACCTCGACGTCTGCGTCCTCCTCGGCGGCGAGCTCGTCCCGAACGCCCAGACCGACAGCGTCACCGACTACGTCACCACCGACGCTCGCCGCGGGGTCCTGTCCTTCCATGAGGCGGACACGCTAAACCCTTGCGCTGGCGACGCGATCGGCGTCTTGCCCATCGACTACGACGAGGACACCAACTACACGCTCTTCGTCCACACGCCGAGCGTTCGAGACCTCCCTGGGGTCGTCGCGGTGTGTACCGACGCGGCCTCGAACCAACTCGGTGACTCACGCTGCGTCGAGCGAAAGCTCGACCTCCCCATCGACCTCGCGGCCGAGCCCCGGTGCAATCAGGACGGCTGGTGCCGTGAGTACGAGCCCATGCCCGACATCCTCGCCGCCGCCGCCTCCGGCGACGACCGGTGGTTCGTCAGCATGAACCCCGAACCCAGGGTGTTCCACGACGACGGCGCCGCGCGCGCGACCTACCCCTTCTCCACCGACCTGATCGACTCGAGCGCGCGCATATGGACGGGCGGTGACACCGCAGTGGTTTCTGGAAAGGGTCTGCCGTTCGCGTCCGGCGCGACCCAGATCTTCGTCTTCGATGGCACCGACTGGGTGCTGGACTACCCACCTCTGCTTGGCCGCGTCACGTCGATCTGGGGCACCTCGCTCACGAACCTCTTCGTCGCGGGGTTCGCCGGCCAGATCTACAGGTACGACGGGAACACCTGGAGCGACTGGTCGCTCCCCTCCACGCCTCCCATCGCCACGACCACCGAGGTCCTCGCGCTCGAGGGCGGCGCGTCGAGCGGGCTCGTCGCACACCTCGAGGACGGCGCCCTCTGGTCCCACGACGGCACCGCCTGGTCCCTGCTGCCCGCGCCCCCCTCGACCCCCAACTCCTCCACGCGCCACATCGAGGTGCTCGCCGACGACGACATATGGGTCGTCACCCGCGCGCAGTTCTCCCAGATCTTCCACTACGACGGGTCCGCCTGGACGGAGAGGACCGTCGCGACCCCCACTCTGTTCCGGCTCGGAGACGTCTCGAACTTCCACGTCGGCCCGAGCGGTGACGCGTGGGTGCTCACCAGCGCCGGGCAGCTCTACCGACGCACCGGCGGGAGCTGGGCGAGCGCAGGCTCGACCTCTCGGCTCAACAACGTCAGGGCGATCCGAGAGCGCTCCCCCGGCGTCCTCGACCTCTACGGGCTCCGCGGCGGCGTGTACGCGAACGGCGCCATCACATCCGATCCGGGCTTCGTCGTGCCCACCGACCTCGCCTGCGACGCGAACAGGCACGGCATCCTGACCGAGGAAGGCCACCTCATCTCCGGTACGAACGGTGAGTGGGGCCTCCAGTACACCCACACGGGCAGCTCAAACATGAACGCGTCGGCGGCGCGCCGGATCGAGGTCACCTCGGACGGCCGGTTCGTCTTCCTCACCCGCGACCGCGTGGTCGCCCAGCGCTCGCCTGGCGGGCCATTCGACGTCACCACCATCGAGCCCACCGGGTTCGTCACCACTGGCGGCCTTTGGCTCGACCCTTCGGACGACTCCTACGCCTTCGTCTACAGGTACGTGAACACCGGAGTGAGCGAGCTCCGCATCGCCTCGAACACCTTGCTCACCAACAGCGACCCTCGCCCCGCGACCCCCAACCCCTCAGGCAAACTCCCGCAGGACATATGGGGCTCGGCCTTTGGCGACCTCTGGTTCGTCTCGCCCACCTCGCTCCAACCCGAGCTCAAACGCTACGACGGCGCGACGTTCCAGGTCGTGACGACGCCACTCCCACGAGTCAGCTCCGTCCACGGCAGCGGCGCCGCTGATGTGTGGGCGAGCGGCGGCAACGAGGTCGCCGTCTACGACGGGAGCGCATGGACGAAGCAGCCCGTCACGCTCTCCGGCGCCCTCTGGGTCGAGGCACCTGGCCCGACCGGGCGCGTCTTCGTCTCGTCGTCGGACCAACTCCACGTCTACGACCGCACCTCCTGGACCAGCCAACAGGCCACCCAGGGCGACGCCATCGTGGCCGCCAGGCCGTGCGGCGACACCGCGCGCGCGCTGACCACGAGCGGTGTCGTGTACTCCAAGTTCCTCCCACGCTGACCGAGGCCCTAATGAGACTCAGACGTATATGCATGTGTGGCCTGGTCGCCGCGATGGCGTGGGGAACGACCCCCGCACAGGCTCAGCAGCGCGAAGCGACACGCCCCGAGCGCCCCCGCAACGCCCGCACCATCACGACGAACCGTGACCTCACCCGCCACATCGAGCGGCGCGGAGACACACTGCGTGAACTCGACCTCTCCCACTCCGAGGTCACCTCACAGGGCCTGCAACACATCGCGCGACTGAAGAGCCTGCACCGCCTGAGCCTGGCCCACACACCGTTGAAGTCCTCCGGCGCCCAATACATGGCGGGCTTGAAGCACCTCCGGCGCCTGGACCTCTCACACACGGGCATGCGCTCGTCCTCGGCCCAGTACATCGCGGGCCTGAAGAACCTGCGCGAGCTCGACCTGTCACACAACGGCATCGGCTCGGCGAGCGCGCAGTACCTCGCCGGCTTGAACCAGCTCCGACGCCTGGACCTCTCACACACGCGCGCGAGCGCCTCGAGCACGCAGTACCTGGTGCGCCTGAAGCAACTGCGTCGGCTCGACCTGTCCCACAGCGACGTCGCCGACTCGTCCATCCAGTACCTCACGCACCTCACCGCGCTGAGGCACCTGGACCTGCGCGGCACCGCAGTGACACGGCCTGGCGTGGAGCGCCTCCTCGACGCGCTCCCGCTGTGTGACATCTACTACTGAAGAATATTCCAAGAACCTTCTTGACCCCCGGCCACCTCACCCGTAGGTTGCGCCTCCTGCCGAGGTTAACCCCAACGCAGGAGCCGGCTGACCCCGGAAACTTTTTCGAAGAAAGGGTTGACAGGTCAGGCGGAGGCGGTCATAAACACCGTCCTGTTCGGAGGCGCCTTCAAACGACGGCGACTCAGGGCTTCGAAGCCAAATCTCGAAAGAGAAAATAACTTCGAAATAACCCTTGACGGACAGCAAACTCGACGGCATAGTCGTCGACCCTGCAGCGAGCCGAGGCGCAAGCCGAAGCAAGCAGCAGTCTTTGACAAGTGAAGAGAAACCTGGAAGAGGCGAGGCGTTCAGGTACTGCTT
>CAJXPN010000598.1 GCA_913058025.1 uncultured Myxococcales bacterium
CCTTCGAGTTGCCTGGCGGCAACGCGTCGGCGTCCACGCGCACCGTGACGCGCGCGCCGAGGTCGCCCTGCTCGGGCGCCCACGACGACGACGTCAGCGTGAAGTCGCCCCCCTCGCCGATCCGCACGAACGCGCCCGGGCCCGCCTCCGGGGCCGAGTCGTTCGCGTCCTGCCAGCGCAGCGCCTTGTTGGTCGCGTCGTACTCGAGGACCCCGATCCCCGGCGTGGTCCCATCACTCAGCTCGATGATCTCCACGCCCGTGGCGCGCACCGGGCGAGACGCGAACAGCTCGCGCGCCACGCCCTTGTCCTCGATCTCGTAGCGGTAACCGAACGAGAGGTGGTTCCTCGTGTCCGTGGACCGCGGGTCCGCGTGCAGCAGGATCTCGTCCCCGTTGGTCACGCCGTCGCCGTCCGAGTCGGCCTCGGCGTCACGGGTGATGTAGTCGGTCAGCATCAGGAACTCGAGCCGATCGGGCATCCCGTCGCCGTCCGAGTCCACGAGCGTCGCCTCCGTGCCGAGCAGCTCCTCGTCGCAGTCGGTCAGCCCGTCGAGATCTTGATCCGCGCCGATTCGAATGTTCTGACACGCCGTCGGGATCTCTGCGGTGAGCGGGTCGAAGCCCGCGAAGACCTCGACGCGATCGCTGACCCCATCGAAGTCGGTGTCCGGGTTCGTGGGCGAGGTCCCGACGCCAGCCTCCTCGGCGTCCGAGAGGCCGTCCGCGTCCGAGTCGGAGACGGGGCCGTCGGGGCCAGGCCGGGCGTTCAGGTTCGCCGCGAGCAACAGCTTCGCTCTGAGGATCGTGCGGAGCCCGAGCAGCTCGTTGCTGCGCAGCGAGAAGCCGCCAGAGGCGTCGAAGCGCTGGAAGACCCCACCGCCCGCGAAGACCATCTGCTCCATCGCGTCCTGGACCTGATCGTTGACGTCCCCGTCAGACTCTGCCGCCAGCTGGATCCCGTGAAACCGCAACCCCGCAGCTCCCGACGACGACACGAGCTCCCTCATGTCCGCCACGATCTGGGCGCCGAGTTGAGACTCACACTCGGGGGACGCGTCGCCACCGTCGTCGATGCACTGCGCGTCCCCGTCCGGGCAACACGAACGCCCCAACGCCTGGGGCTGTTGGGGTCCCGCGTTCACCATCACGACGACGTACTGCGTCAGGACCTTGATGCCAGCGGGCGCCTTGGCGAGGTCGCCCTCGACGAGCGTGCGCGCCGAGCGGAGCGCCTCGCGGTAGTCGCGGCAGCGCTCCTCCGAGACGCACCCCTTCGCCAACGAAATCTGAGTCACCGCGTTGAACAGCTCACCCGGGTTTCGCGTGAAGTCTCCCTCCGCCGGCGCGACCTTGAGCGGCCTGCCCCCGTAACCGATCACGGCGAGCTCGGTCTCGTCGGCGTTGAGCGCGGCTTGCACGAACTCGCGAAGCGGCTCGACGCGTGTGGCCGCGGGGTCGTAGTCGGCATAGAGCGGGCCAGCGGCCTGGTCCACGAGCAAGATCACGCGCACGGGGAACTTCGCCTCGACGGGGTCTTCCGAACACACCACGCCAGTGAGCGCGACACGATCCGCCTCACGCCTCGGCTGCTCGGCGCTGTAGAGGCCCGTATCGGCGCATCCTACGCTCCACGCGATCGCACACACCGCGACCACCATCAGTCCACGCAACGTCACTCTTCACCTCCAGTAACCGGGTCGCAATAGAGCGATGTTGGGCCTGCGTCGGCCCCCGCGTCGGGCTCTTCGTCTGGCGGAGAGCCCGCGTCGAGTTGCGGGACACCCGCGTCACCCGCAGGCGCCGAGGGCGACGAGCAGCCGGTGCCGTTGGCGTCGGAGACCAGCTCACACGCGCCGTCGACGCAGGTCCGCCCGAGAGGGCAGCTCAGGCCGATGCACACCTGTTGCAACGCCACGCGCACCTCGGCGCCCTCGGAGGCGTCCTGAACGGAGCGCTCGGAGCGCGCGATCTCGACGCCGTCTTTGAGGGCCTGCGCGATCACCCGCACCTCACCGAGCGGAGGCGTGAACTCGAAGACTTGTGGGAGCGTCTTGAGACGATCCGCCGGGCACTCCACGAGCTGGCGCACTCCAGAGGCGACCTCGACTCGGTTGGAGTCGAGCACCGAGACGCGCACGGCGTCGACCTGCACGGGGACGGACACGTCACCGCACACGTCGACGCGGAGCAGCGGCGGCTCTCCAGGGCACCCTGACACGACGAAGGCCCCGCCGAGCAAGAACACGAGCGCCCCCACGCGCACTCTGGCGCTCATTTCGAGGCGCCCTGTCGTGGACACCGTGCTCAACCTTCGAACCACCCGTCACCGCCTTTTCATGGTCATCGGTACGCGTTCAAGAACTACCAGCCACCCGGCCACGTCGCAATCAACCCACGTCGCGCAGGCCACCTTGAATTCATAGTGGGGGGCGCGGTATGTTTCGGCTCATATTCGTGTATGCCATACCACCAGAGACTCGACTCTGAACTGTGTCGAGCCGTTTTGGTCGGCGCGCACACCAGGTCGATCGGTCACGAGGTGCTCCGTTGAACCAGACACTACTCTTCAGGCTCGCATGTGCGGCGCTGTTCTCCACGCTCACATTGTCCGCGTGTGGTCCAGGCACCCAGTTTCCTGAGAACTGCGTCAACGGGATCGACGACGATGGTGATGGCAACGCGGACTGCGATGACGATCAATGCGCCCCGTTCCCCATCTGCCAACAGCGCTCCGAGCACTGCTACAACGGGATCGACGACGACGGCGACGGCGACATCGACTGCGCCGACGACAACTGCACGAGCACCTTCGTATGCAACCGCCGCGGCGAGGACTGCGCCAACGGCTTCGACGACGACGGCGACGGTGAGACCGACTGCGCAGACTCCGACTGCGAACTGACCTCGGTCTGCAACCCGAACGCCGAGAGTTGCACCAACGGCACCGACGACGACGGAGACGGCGACATCGACTGCGCCGACTCCGATTGCGAGAACACCTTCGTGTGCCTCGCTCGCCCGGAGAACTGCACCAACGGCACAGACGACGACGACGACGGCGACTCCGACTGCGACGACTCCGACTGCGAGCTGACCGCGGCCTGCCTGACCGGCGCGGAGCTGTGTGACAACGGCACAGACGACGACGACGACGGCGCCATCGACTGCGCCGACGTCGACTGCGCGTACACCTTCACGTGCCTTCCGTTCGCCGAGGATTGCACCAACGGCGACGACGACGACGGCGACGGCGCCGCGGACTGCGACGACACCAAGTGCGCCAACACCCCCTTCTGCCTCGTCACGCGCGAGAACTGCACCAACGGCGTCGACGACGACGACGACGACGCGCTCGCCGACTGCGCCGACCCGGAGTGCGCCTTCGTCGCGGCCTGCCTCACGCGCATCGAGCTCAGCTGCGCCGACGGCTTCGACGACGACGGCAACGGCCTCACCGACTGTGAGGACGCCTACTGCCTGACCAACCCGGTCTGCCAGGCCAACCCGATCGAGGCGTGCAACGACGGCGCCGACAACGACGGCGATGGTGATGTAGACTGTGACGACGCCGACTGCGCCCAGACGCCGTTCTGCATCGCGGGCGACTGCACGGGACAGCCCGATCACGACGACGACATGGACGGCGTGCTCGCGTGCGCCGACGTGTGCCCCGACGTCGCCGACCCCGAGCAGCTCGACGCAGACGGCGACGGCGACGGTGACGTCTGCGACGACGACGACGACGACGACACCGTCCTCGACACCGCAGACAACTGCGTCTTCGTCCCGAACACCGACCAGCTCGACACCGACTCCGACCTCGACGGCGACGTCTGCGACGACGACGACGACGACGACACCATCCTCGACCTCGAGGACAACTGCCCCGTCGACGCCAACACCGACCAGCTCGACACCGACTCCGACGGCGTGGGCGACGCGTGCGACGACGACGACGACGCCGACACCATCCTCGACGCCGACGACAACTGCCCGCTGCTCGCCAACACCGACCAGCTCGACACCGACTCCGACCTC
>CAJXPN010000599.1 GCA_913058025.1 uncultured Myxococcales bacterium
CTTCTGCGCCGCGCGCTCAGGCGATCCGCTCCGCTCACGAACCCCTGCCGATCACACAACAGCTCGCTCAGGCGCGCGCCGCGCCGCTCGAAGCGAGACCTCCAGATCTCGTCGCGCGCGCTCGCCCACGGCGCCCACGGCGCGCCGTCGCTCGGGAGCTGGACACGCCGGCCGGACGCGATCGCCGCCTCGAGCGCCTCGACCCAGTCGTCGGGCGGCGCCGCCGACCTGGCCACGCTCGCGCCCGCGCCCGCGCCGTCCTCAGTCCTCTCCACACACACCACGAGCGTATGGTGCCCTGGCGCGTCCACGAACACCCCCGCGCCCTCCACTCCATAGATCAGCTCGACGCGGCCTCTCGTCGTCAGGTCCTCGCGGAGCGCGCGCGCGCCCGTCGCGCTCAGCCAGTACTCGCTCGTCACGAAGATCATGCGGCCGCCCTGCTCGAGCAGATCCATGGCGCGGTGCATGAACAGGTAGAGGAGGTCCCCTCGCGCGGTCATGCGCGCGGCCAGGTCGGGGTGCGCCGCGCGCACCTGACCGAAGCGCTCAGCCCTCCCCTTCTCTCCCATGTACGGCGGGTTGCCGATCACGCACACGACGCCCTCGGGCGGCGCGTTGTCGAGGGCGAGCCCGTCCCCGACCACCACGCGATCCTCGAGCGGGCGCGCGGGCCAGCACCCCTGGCGCGCGCGCTCGCTCCAGATGGAGATCGCGGCGCCCAACGCCAGCGGCTCGTGCAGTTCCACACCCCACGCCCTCGAGCCTGGTCTGGCGCCCACCGCCGCGCAAAGCAGCGCGCCGTCCCCAGCGCTCGGGTCCACGACCCATCCGTCTCGCGACCCCACACATGAAGCCATCCCCCGCGCCAGCGCGTCCGGCGTGAAGAAGATCCCGTCGTGGCGCCGACGCTCCGTGGACGCGAGCGCGTCCAGCGCGCTCGCGTCCGGTCGAGGATCACCAGCGGCGGCGTCCAGCCACGCGAACCAGCGCGCGATCGCGCCCTCCCCGATCACCGGCTCGAGCGCCTCCCTGGCGACGTCGCGCGACCACGCCAGGCCGCTGCGGGCGCACACCTCTTCGGCCCGGCGCGCGAGCTCGAGCGCGAACGCTCCCGACCAGACGTCACCGTCAATAAAGTTCATGAGTCATCGCGTCGCTATCATCCAGTGAGGCAGGGGGAGTCGTCGCCCCTTGCGGCGTGGCGTCCTTTGTCCTTAGACTCTCGGGCGGCCTACACATGCTTACATTCGAGACACTGCTCACCATGGACGAGCACACACCACAACCGGGGGACGTCCTGGCCGGGCGCTACGAGCTGATCGAGACGATCGGCCGTGGCGGGTTCGGGGTCGTCTTCCGTGCGCACCAGCTCAACATGGATCGCGAGGTCGCGATCAAGATGCTCCCGGCGCAGTTCATGGCGATCCCGGACATCGTGGAGCGGTTCAAGCGTGAGGCGAAGCTCACCTCGAGGCTCCACCACCCCAACACGATCACGATCCATGACCACGGGAGACATGGCAACTCGCTCTACATCGTGATGGAGTTGCTCCGCGGTGAGGATCTGGCCGACCTGCTCAAGCGCGAACGCACCATCCCCCACAATCGGATAATCTCCATCGCGAGCCAGGTCCTGAAGTCGCTCTCCGAGGCTCACGGCAGCGGCATCATCCACCGTGACCTCAAACCCGAGAACATCTTCATCTGCAAGAGTGAGGACGAGGAGGACCTCGTGAAGGTCCTCGACTTCGGCATTGCCAAGCTCGCGTCGCCCGACTCGAGCACGCGGAACCAGCGCCAGATCACGGTCACGGGCTCCACCGTCGGGACCCCGATCTACATGTCGCCCGAGCAGGCCGCAGGCGAACAGGTCACCCACTCGACCGACCTCTACGCCCTGGGCGTCATCATGTACGAGATGGCGTGTGGGCGCCCGCCCTTCACCTCGGACAACCCCGTCAAGACGATGCGCTCGCACATCTTCGACGAGGTCCCCGCGCTCACCAACGTCGCGCTCCGGGGCACGCCCTTCGAGCGCGTGGTCCTGCGCGCGCTCGCCAAGGAGCCTCGCCTGCGGCACTCCGACGCGCGAGAGTTCCTCGCCGAGCTCCGCGGCCGCTCCTCGTACATCACCTCCATGCCGATCGACATGCCAGGTCTGAGCGAAGCATCAGACTCGGTCGTCCTCGAGTTCGAGGGCGCTCGGACGCTCGAGTTCGATGATGAGGACTCCGAGATCGAGGTCCTCCCGAGCCAGCTCGGTGGGGGCATCTCGACGGGCAACCTCCGGGCGCCGAGGCCCAACGCCACCGCGAGCTACGGACAGATCGAGTCGCGCAGCGGCAGCCCCAGAAACACACCTCACTTCAGCGCCATCGAAGACGCCAAGACGAGCTCGAGTTCGTCTCACGGGCCGCCCGCGCGGAGGTATGTGTCCCCAGAAGACTCATCGATCATGCCTGCCCCCGAGCCGCTCCAACGTGAGTCCACGACCTCATCGATCCTACGCGTCGTCGATCTGCCCATGGACACGCCCATGGACGACGACGTCTTCGTCCTCACCCAGACCAAGCGTGAGGGCGCACCTCTCGAGCACGCCGCCCGGAACCTCCCGATCGTCGACGAGGAGCTCCCGTACATCGAGGACATCGAGCCGCTCGAGGACATCGAAGAGGGCGCGCCACCGACCCCGAGCGGTAGCGAAGAGCCCAGCGACTGGTCCTTCGGGGACCTGAGCACGTCGCGTGAGGCCGTGCGCCTGGTCGAGTCCGGCGCGCACCCCACCATATCCGCAGTGGGGGAGACACAGGAGTCCAAGACGACGACCTACGTGCTCCTGGCGATCTTCATCGCCTGCCTCGTCGGCTGCGCCGCGTACCTCTACTACGCAGGGATCCTCAAGGTCCTGTTCTGAGCCGACTCACCCGCCCGAGAGCTTCGCGCGCAGATCCGCGATCAACATGTTGATCGCGACCTCGTTCTTTCCACCCCTGGGGATGATGATGTCGGCGTAGCGCTGCGACGGCTCCACGAACGCGTGGTGCATCGGACGCACCGTCGCCATGTACTGCTCGATCACGGACTCGAGGCTGCGGCCTCGCTCCGAGACGTCACGCTCCAGCCGGCGGATGAACCGGATGTCGCCGTCGGTCGCCACGAAGATCTTCGCGTCGAGCATCTCTCGGACCTCCTCGACCGCGAGCACCATGATCCCCTCGACGATCACCAACGGCGTCGGTGAGATCGGGACGGTGTCCTCCATCCGGGTAGAGCGAGAGAAGTCGTACACGGGCTTGGCGATCTCGAGCCCTTCGCGCATCGACCTGAGGTGCTCGACGAAGAGCGCCGTGTCGAACGCCTCCGGGTGGTCGAAGTTGACCTGACGACGCTCAGGCATCGTCATGTGTCCTAGATCCTTGTAGTACGAGTCCATGTCCAGGCAGACGAGGTGCGTGTTCTCGAACGCGTCCTCGATACGACGCGCGACCGTCGTCTTGCCGGAACCTGAACCCCCTGCGATACCCACGAGAATCGGCTGCATCGAGACCGCCTCTTTGACTCGGACGCGTCCAAAACGCGCCACGTGAACTGGCGGCGGCATCATCACTGATGACGCGACTTGGCACAAGCGGCGTGCTCATCGCACACGAGATGACTCCTCGTGTTCTGATCCGTTGCGGCCCACCGCAGACGCTCCATCGAGCCCACGGCGCCCGAAGAGCCGCAGCGTGGTGGACCGAGACACCAGCTCAGCGCGACTCGACCGAGAGCTCGTAGGGCGTACAGGAGCTACGATCGGCGCGCACCTCCACGAAGTACACGCCGGCGATCAGCTCTCCGGTGTACGCGCGACCCGCCGGCCCCGAGACCACTCGGCCCACGCCGATGCCGTCCTCATCACGAAGGAGCACTTGCGGGGAGCTCGGGTGCGCGCCGATCGCCAGCGTCACGCTCTTGCGATCCCCCTCGGCCGCGGACACGACGAACGCGTACACGTCCACGTCCTGCGACGTCGCGATCCTGTCTCTTATAC
>CAJXPN010000600.1 GCA_913058025.1 uncultured Myxococcales bacterium
TGTCTCGTGGGCTCGGAGATGTGTATAAGAGACAGAATCGTGAGCGCGCAGCGCGGCCTCGACGTGCCTGGGCTTGACCGCGACCACGATGAGCCTGGGGACGCCGTCCCTTGGAGGCTGCCACCCCGCGCGGGCGCCGATCTCGTCGGCGATCCTCGCGACGCGGTCGTGGCTCAGCGCGATCAGTGAGAGGCGCTCGGGCGAGACGGACCCGGACGCGACCACGCCTCGCGCGATCGCCTCACCCATCTTGCCGCAGCCGTACATCACGACGTCGTATGCGCTCAGCTCGCTCATGACCTGCTCCCGAAGAGCGCCGACCCGACGCGCACCAACGTGGCGCCCTCCTCCACCGCGACCTCGTAGTCCGAGCTCATGCCCATGGAGAGGTGCCACATGGGGTGCTGGTCGAGCATGCGGTCCTTCTGGAGCCACTCGACGCAGCGCCACCTGAGCTCCGAGAGTTCGTGGAAGTAGGCGCGCGCCTGCTCCTCGTCCTCGGTGGGAGGCGGGATGGCCATGAGACCTTCGACGCACATCCGGTCGCGCTGAGTGGTCGCCTCGAGGAGGCCGAGCAGGCCGTCGGGGTCCACGCCGGACTTCGAGGCCTCGCCACCAAGGCGGACCTGGAGCAGGACACTCCGCACCGCGACGCTGTGCTTCTGGAGCTCCTTGATGAGGCTCTTGCGGTCGACGGCGTGGATCATCGCGACGTCCTCACCGAGCATCTTGCACTTGTTCGACTGGAGCCCGCCGATGAGGTGCCAGCGGATGTCGTCGGGGAGGCGATCGCGCTTGTCGAGCCACTCCTGAACGTACGACTCGCCGAAGTCGCGTACGCCCTCGTCGTAGAGGACCTGCATCGCCTCGACCGGGAACGTCTTGCTCACGGCGATGAGGGTGACCTCGGCCGGGTCGCGGCCAGCGCGCGCGAGCGCGCCCTGGATACCGGACTGCACGGTGGCGAGGTTCTCGCGGATGGAGGCTGCGTCGACTGCGGCGTTCATGTCGGCGCTCATGGCGTCACCTCGTCGGCCGGAGGAAACGGGAAGCCCTCGATGCCGCCGAGGTAGGTGAGGGAGGCGAGCACGTGTGAGATGGGGAGCCCGACCACGCAGGAGTAGGAGCCCTCGACGCCCTCGACGAGGACGCCGCCGATGCCTTGAATTCCGTAGGCTCCTGCCTTGTCCATCGGCTCGCCCGTGGCGACGTAGCGCGCGATGGTCTCGTCCGAGAGTTCGCGGAAGCGCACGCGGGTGGTCACGCAGTCGGTGACGGAGCCGCCGGCGCGATCGAGCCAGCAGTACGCCGTGTGGACCTCATGGTGGCGACCGCTGAGCGCGCGGAGCATGTGCCTCGCGTCTTCGGCGTCGGCCGGCTTCTCGAGCAAGACGTCGTCGAAGGTGACGATGGTGTCCGCGGCGAGGATGAACCTCGGGAGGTCGTCGTCCCCCTCGACATCGGCGGCGACGGCGCGCGCTTTGTCCTGGGAGAGCCTGAGCGTGTAGTCGAACGGGGACTCGCCCGAGCGCGGGACCTCCTCGACGTCGCTCACGCGCACGATCGGCGTGATGCCGACCTGCTCGAGCAGCGCTCGCCGCCGAGGCGAGCGACTCGCCAACAGGACGCGGCGATCTGAGGGGGACACGACGGACTGCATTGGGCCTCCACTGCGGCGTTACACCTACACGTACGGGAGAGGGTAGGAGCGGTCCGCGGAGGGGTCAAAAAAATCGAGGCCACACGGTCGGCTCGCACGGCTTGCTCGCCGTCGGGATCTGGCGCACTCTGTGCGCCAGTGGGCACCCGTAGCCAGGAGCGACGAGAGATGAGCAGAGAGTACAAGAACCCGACCCCGACCGTGGACGTCGTCATCGAGATCGAGGGCGCGATCGTGCTCATCGAGCGCCTCAACGCCCCGCACGGCTGGGCGCTGCCGGGTGGGTTCGTGGATCAGGGCGAGCCCGTGGAGCTCGCCGCCGTCAGGGAGGCGCTCGAGGAGACGGGGCTCGAGGTCACGCTCACCGAGCTGCTCTACGTCTACTCGGCGGCGGACCGGGACCCGCGGCAGCACACGATGAGCACGGTCTTCGTGGGCACGGCCTCGGGGGCGCCCGTGGCGCAAGACGACGCGGGCGACGCGGGCCTCTTCCAGCTCGACGCCCTCCCCTCACCGCTGGCCTTCGACCACGCCGAGATCATCAACGACTACAAGATCTTCCGAGACACTGGCGCGCGCCCGTCGCCGATGCGTGAGCTCGAGCGGAGCGGCGAGTCTTGAGGCGCTCGCGTCGTGTAGAGGGTGCGCTCGCGGCCACGCTCGCGTGCGTCGTGCTCGCGGGCGAGGGTGAGGCGCGCGCGCAGAGCCAATCCGTCGTGCGCTTCAGCGGCGACGCGGTCGACGCGCCCGAGCCATGGAGCGTCGTGCTCAAGCGACGCACGAGGCGAGAGACCGTCGAGTGGGTCGCCACGCTCGAGCGGCGCGGGCGCAGGACCACGGAGATGGCCGCTGTCCAGATCGCGGAGTGGACCCAGTTCGACTTCTACGACTACGCGGTCGAGTTGCATCAACTCGACAAGGACCACTACTTCATCGTGCTCGAGGGCACGCCGAACCTCGAGCGCGACGCGCCCAAGATCGCGACGCGGTTCCAGCTCTCGTGGCTCGTCGATCGCGACGGGTCCTCGTGGCGCGGTCGGTTCGTGACCAAGGCCGAGTACAACGACCTGGACGGCGGCGCCGAGCTCTTCTTCACCGCGGGCAAGCCGTACGGGGTCATACGCAGGCGCAGGCCGTTGCCCGGCTTCCAGTTCTGCGGTCGAAGCTCCGGCGTCGACGCCGAGCTCGAGCGCTTCGACCTCAAGCGCGACGCGTTCGTCGTCGAGCGCGACGTCGACGCGCTGGTCGCGGGGTCGAGCAAGGCCCAGGCGTACCTGCCCGCGCGCGGGTTCACGCCGAGCATGCTCTCGAGCTACTACCTCTGGTTCTCCGCCACGACCGACATCCGGAACCCGCCCGAGACCGTCACCACGGTCATCCGCCCGCTCGAACTCGGCGACCAGTCGCTCGACACCCTCTGGACCGAAGGCGCAAAGGGCCTTGGCCGGGGCGAGTTCGTGACCGCCCGGGTGGACGACTCGCTGCCGATGCGAGGGATGCGGCTCTTCCCGGGGAGCGGCGCCAACGAGACCGCGTTCGACAACGCGCCCAAGCCCCGACGCGTGCTCGTCGGCGTGAGCGACGGCACGAGCTACGACATCTCCATCCCGAAGCGCTCATACAAGGAGTTGGTGGCCAAGGGCGGCCTCTACGTCGAGTTCCCGACGCCCTTGAGGACGAGCTGCGTCAGCGTGATGATCCTGGAGGCCGAGCCATCCTCGGGCCGCGCGCCTCGCCGCTCCGACCACGGCACCCTGCGTGGCTACATGAGCGCGAAGCGGGAGCACACCGCGACCGGGTTCGCCGAGATCACGCCGGTCTCGCTCGTCTATGGGCTCGAGCCGCGCGCGGCCGCGCGCGTCCTCCTCGATCAGATCACCAACGAAGAGGACACCAAGGCGAGGTCCGCGCTGGCGCTGCTCGCGCGTCCATACTCGTCCTCGCTCGTCGAGGCGCTGCGCACCCAGTCACGCAGCGAGGAAGGCATCGCTCGCCCCGAGCGCGTCGTCCCACTGCTCGCTGTGCTGCCCTCCGATCAAGCGATCCCGCTGCTCGTGGAGTTGCTGCGAAAGTCCGAGCCGAGGACGACCCAGTACCGCTCCATCAAGCGCGCCATGGCCGCGCACCGTAGCCAGGCGGCCGAGCCCCTCACGCGTATCCTTCGCCAGACCGAGCCCACAGAGGGCTCCCGCTACGTCGACCTGGTGCGTCTGCTCGGACGGGTCGGCGAGCCCGAGCAGCTCCAGTTCCTGCTCGACGACCTCGGAGAAGGCGACAGCGCGTCCCGAAACGAGCGAATCCGCGCGCTCGCCGGGACGGGAGACTTCCTCGTCGGTGACCTCATCCGCGCGGCCGCGCGGATGAGGTCACC
>CAJXPN010000601.1 GCA_913058025.1 uncultured Myxococcales bacterium
CCCCGGCCCGCGCGCCCGTCCGAGCCCGAGTCGGACACGCTCGTGAGGAGGCCTGCGCGGTCCGAGGTGCGCTCTCAGGAGTCCGAGTCGGTCGTGGAGGGGCAGTGGTCGCTCGGGGACATGGCGTCGACGACGGCGTCGATGACGGTGTACGAGGCCCCGCCCGAGCCGAAGCGAGGCAGCGGGGGGGCGTTGTTTGCGCTCCTGTGCGTGACGTTGCTGTGCGCGGGCGGCGCGTACGTCTGGTTCTTCGAGCGCGACGCGGTCATGGGGCTGCTCGAGGGCGGCGCGGGTGAGCCGGTGGTCATGAGCAGCGCCGGGGACGACGCGGGGCCTGGAGAGGACGTCGGTGGCGTGGCGGATGCGGTCGACGGGGAGGACCGTCCCGAGGCGTCACGCGTCGTGGTGCGCGCCCGGGACGTGGCCTTGGTCGCGGCAAGGGACGAGTTCGCGAGAGCGGTCGCCGAGGTGGCAGTGAGGGGGAGCGGCGAGGTGATCGACGCGGTGTCTGCTGGGGCCAAGAAGGCGAAGCGCGTTGGGGAGCGGAACGACGTCGGCGCGATGCTCAAGAGCGCGCAGCGCGCGCTGGATCGTGGCCAGAAGGATCGCGCGAAGGAGGGCTTCGGGCGCGTGATGGAGCTCGACCCGGGGAACGTGGCCGCGATCACGGGCCTGGGCTGGTCGTTGCTGGCGTTGGGTCGGCTCGATTCGTCGATCGCGCAGTTCAAGAGGGCGTTGCACTTCGACTCGTCTCATGGAGACGCGTACATCGGGCTTGGTAAGGCGGAGAGGCGCCGCGGGAACCTCGAGGGGGC
Source organism: uncultured Myxococcales bacterium (assembly GCA_913058025.1). Classification (GTDB taxonomy): domain Bacteria; phylum Myxococcota_A; class Bradymonadia; order Bradymonadales; family Bradymonadaceae; genus CAJXPN01. The sequence continues at coordinate 816 of CAJXPN010000601.1, forward strand.
GCTTGGCGCTTACGAACGTTACCTGTCCGCGTACCCGTCTGGAGGCCAGGCGAGCATCGCGAGGCACCAGCGCGACGAGCTCAAGCGAGCGCTCGGGAAGTGATGCCGCCAGCGCGGCGCTTGCGTGGGTGTGGTGTGGGGGCTAAATGAACGGTCGCGTGTGTCACGAGCGATCTACAGCAAGAACAGGGATGAGAGATGTCGACGAGCAGGGAAGAGGCGATCCAGACGTTGGCGCAGGTCAAGGGTGTCGGGGCGGTGCGCGCCGGGCAGCTCCATGACGAGTTGGGGGTGTCGACGGTCCAGGAGTTGATCGACGCGGCGACTGGGGGGATGCTCGAGCGCCTGAAGGGGATCGGCGCGAAGAAGCAGGCGTCGATCCTGAGCTCCGCGTTGACCCACGGAGCCGAGAAGGAGGCCGCGCCCGAGGGCGCCTCGGTCGCGGCGGAGTCTGCTCCCGATGAGGACATGTCGTCGCGTGTGTTGAGGAGCCTCGTGTGCCCGAATTGCGGCTCCGAGGGGATGGAGTCGCGCGTGACGGTGACGTGTAAGGCGTGCCGCAGGGAGTACCTGATCCAGGACGGCGTGATGGACCTCGCGCCGCCCTACGCGCGGAGGGGAGGCTGGGCGCAGCGCGTGATGGAGACGAGGTTCTACTCGTCGTACTATGAGGACGTGATGAGGCCTAGCCTGACGGGGTTGGTGTCGGGCCGTACGATGAGCCAGGAGTTGATGCTGTCGGCGGAGCTGCTGGAGTTGAGCGGCGCCGAGCGTGTGCTCGACGTGGCGTGTGGGACGGGCAACTTCACGCGTCACTTCGCTCAGGAGCTCGACGCCGCGGGTGGGGCGGAGGTGTTGGTGGGGATGGACGTGTCCTGGTCGATGCTCGAGGAGGCCGTGGGGTATCGGAGCAGGGAGAGCATGTCGGATGCGTTCATGCTGTTGCGCGGTGACGCGACGCGGATGCCCTTCAAGAGGGGTACGTTCGATCGGCTGCACTGTGGGGCGGCGTTGCACATGATGGAGGACATCGACGGCGCGCTGAGGAACTTCGCGCGCGTGCTCGAGCCGGGCGGCGTGTGCGTGGTGGGGACGTTCACGCGCGAGTCCAGCGGGCTGCGCGGGTGGCTCAAGCGCGTGACGCCAGAGCGCGTGAGGTTTCACTGGTTCACGCGTGACGAGCTGCGCGCGCGCATCGAGCGCGCGGGCTTCGAGGTCGAGCTGGAGAGCGTGTCCAGGGACGCGATCACGGTCAAGGCGCGTAGGCGTTCGTGACCAGCAGGACGGGCTGCAGTGCGTCGATGATGGACGGTGCGGTCGCGGTCGGTGCGAGGATCGTGAGCGCGTCGTAGGTGTACCTGGGCGGTGTGTCGGTGAGGAGGAGGATGTGGGGGTTGGGGATGTCGGGGGTGTTGTCGAGCTCGTGGAGCAGGCTCTCGAGGGTGCTCGGGCTCAGGACGGTGGAGCTGAGGATGATGGCGTCGGGTAGCTCCATACCCAGCGTGAGCAGCGTGGAGACCGCGTTGGTGGTGCGTATGCACTCATGACGCGGCGAGAGGTGCTCGATCAGGCTCTCCGCGAGGGCGTCGAGAGAGAGCGCGACGACGATGCGTGAGGGGTCCCGCAGGGGGTTAGGCATGCCGTGGGCATGGAGGAACGCGTCGAGGTCGCTGCGCGGGATTCTGTAGTGCCCACCAGGGGTGCGGAACGCGTTGAGCTTGCCCTGGTCGATCCAGTTCTTGATGGATGTCACGTTGGCGTGGCAAATGCTCGCAGCCTCGAAGGTCGTGAACACGCTCTTGTGGAGATCCATGGGGCTCCAGAAGCGACGAGAGTCAACATGATGGGTCGTGAGCCTCCCCCTGGTTGGTTCGATGGGAGGCTCGCGCAGGGCCGAGCGACACGCCGGGGACGGCGTAGTGTCGAGGTGTGGGCCAGGAGGCTCATTGTCGACATCGGGCCAGTGGTCGTGATGTAAAGGCCGCTCCTTCTCGGTCAGGATGTTAGCCGAACGGACTGACAAAGTGAATGAGCGTTACGTCGGGTGGAGTGCGACCGGGTGGGGCTTCAGGGTGGGGCGTCATGATGGCGCGTCGAGGGCGTCGATGATGCTGTCGAGGGCGTGGGCGTGGTGGTAACGCAGGGTCTGTCGGGCGGCGGAGTCGTCGACCATGCAGATGTACTTGATGTGGTCGAGTTCGGGGGCGGGCCAGTCGCTGACCTTGATGGACCAGGCGGCGCGGAGGTAGGCGTGGGCGAGGGGCTCTGGGATGGGGACGGGGGACCGGCCGAGGCTGGAGTGGAGGTAGGAGAGGGGCGTAGGTGGAGGGCCGGCGATGTTGTAGACGCCGCGGATGCCGGGGGTGAGCGCGAGCGCGAGAGCGGAGACGACGTCCTCGACGTGGACGAGCTGGATCATCGGGTCGAAGCCCAGGAGCGTGATGGGGCGTGGCATACGAAGGTAGCGCGTGGGCGCGTTGTCGACGCGGCCGATGATGTGCGCGGGCCGGAGGATGACGGTCTCGACCTCGGGGTGTCGCCAGAAGAAGGAGTTGCAGAGCATGTCGACGGCGACGAGGTCGCGGATGGCGCCGAAGTTCTGGCCGCCCAGGAGGGGGGCGTCCTCGGTGAGGAACTGGTCGTTGGAGCCGCTGGGGCCGTAGGCGTTGGCGCTGGAGAGCAGGATGAACTTGGGGACGCGGTGGGTGGCGCAGAGGTCGGCGAGTTTCTTGGTGCCGTTGATGTTGAAGTCGTGGTGCTGCTGCTGAGACGAGCGCGGGTCGTGGAGGATGTTGAGGTGCACGACGGCGTCGAAGTCGAAGCGCCGGAAGAGGTCTTCGGCGCGTCGTCGTCGGATGTCGACGACCTCGACGGCGATGTCTTTGGGGAGTGGTGGTGTGGGCCTGCGGTCGACGCCGACGAGGTCGAAGGTGCGGTGGAGTCGGCGCGCGACGGCGAGCCCGAGGTTGCCCGCGATGCCAGTGAGCAGGACGCGAGGTCGTCTACGTGAGCGGTGGCTCATGGTGTGGGTTCCGCGGGTGTGGGTCAGGAGAAGACGCCGGAGCGTGTGCGGAGGCCGTGGGCGAGGAGGGAGGATATGGAGTCTCGGACGAGCTCGACCTGTGCGCGGATGACGCGATCTTCGTCGTCGGGTGCGCCCTCGAAGTGCATGGGCTTACCGAAGTGGCTGTCTCTTATACACATCTCCGAGCC
>CAJXPN010000602.1 GCA_913058025.1 uncultured Myxococcales bacterium
CCCACGGGCCGCGCAGCGCGCTCGCCCCCTGGTCGTCCATGAGCTCCATCGACGAGTGGAGCATGAGCCGGCGCAGGTTCGGCAGCGAGGTCGCCTTCGCCAGCGGCGCGAACGCGCCGGGCATCGCGTGGCCGACCACGAGCGTGTCCACCGATCCGAGGTGGGGGCTCGAGGCCAGCTTCTTGTAGTGGTTCTTCCTGAGCGGGGAGTAGGTCGACAGGTCGAGCGTGCGGACGCTCGCGAGGTCGGGGTTGTCCAGCAACCGCACCGCGCTGGGGTTGTCCAGGTTCGCCACGTTGTAGCTCAGCTGAGTGCACAGCGCGTGCTTCTGGTGCCTCTTCCCCGCGACCATGTCCCTCAACCATCCAGGCGGCATGATCCTGACGTCTCCTCCGCTCTTGCGGATGCCCGCCGGCGCGGGCATCGAACCGAGCATGTACCTGTGCACCCGCGGCGCGCGGGGCCACGCGGCGAGGTGGGGCGCGAGGTAGGCGACGAGGTCGTCGACGTAGTCGGCCTCGCAGGCGTCGACGAGGTCCGCGAGCGCCCCCCACACCTCGAGCGTGGGCTCCTCACCGAGCAGCCCGCGCGCCTGCGCGACGGCCTGGCCGAACGAACCGGAGGGCTCGGGCTCGCGCCACGAGACCTCGCCGCGCTCGATCAGCTCGGCGACCTGGGCGTCGTGGAGGACGACGATGTCGTTCTCGCGCGCGTCCCACAGCTCCCTGTACGCAGGGTTGCTCCCGACGAGCAGGGCGTCGGCGCCCGCGCGCACGCTCGCCACGACTCGCCCTCCCATCGACTCGATGAGCGCCTCGAGCGTCTCGCGCGTGTGGCCGCTCACTTTGCCCGCGATGGCCACGCTGGAGCCGTCTAACTCGAACGTCTTCATGTCCGTCTCATTTGGAGGCATCTCATTCGTCGACATGATGTCGACGAATGCCCCCACGCACCAGATCAGAAACGATCGTCACGCGACGGGATGCGCGCGCACCTCGCGAATCAAAACCAATGGCGAGCACGAAAAGAGACCACTTCATGGCAACATTGGGTGGCTCGGACACTCCTCGAAAGGACGACGGAACCCATGAACAGCCATGACCGGATCGACCCACTGGACCTCTACGTCATCGAACGTAGATGCGTCGACTCTCTGGAGAGCGCGGGCGAGCACCTGGGTCGCATCGAACAGACGGTCCACCTCTTGCTCGAAAACGACGGGGTAGACATCGAACGCTGCATCGACGAGGTCGAGGACGAGGAGGGCAAGCACATCATGGGCTCCCTCTCGAGCATACGAGAGATACGAGGCCCCATGATCTTCAAGGATGCAATGGTGGACCTCATCCACCACGAGTCGTACGAGGTCGTGACGCTGGGCATCCATGAAGACCCGAGGCGAATCCACGTCATCGAAGGCGACTACGAGCAGTTTGGCCACGTCTTCTGCGATGGGTTCGATGGGCCGATACTCAACCTGTGCCAGGGAATCGTCGGCCTGATGGGAGATTGGTCCATCGGCTGTGAGCGTGGCCCCAAAGCCACCATAGACCTGTGCCAACACCTCTACGAGGCCCTGATTTCAGACGAAGGTCTCATCCCCACCGACACTCTACTTGGTGAGTGGCTCGATGGTTGGCACACGACGGACCCCATCCGGCAAGACGACACCTATTGGCTCGAGCTCGTCACCGAGCTCGCGAAGGAGCGATCGGAGCGCTACCCATCGAGCCTGTCACCGATCCAGACCACGCGCTTCATCGTCGAGACCCGCGCGACGCGTCCTGGTGATACGGTCGCGCTGATCTTTGGACCAGGTTGGAGCCCCTACCAAGCCCTCGAGCTCGACGGCGCGGGCTACCCCATGTGGGTCGGCGCGCGCGAGCTGCCGAGAGGTCTCGACCTCGAGTTCAAGGTCGTCGTCTTGCGGCGCGTGAGCCCGGATGCAAGAGCGCGCGGGACCTCCATCACCCACAGCGAGTGGGTCGACGGGGAGTACCAGGTGACGCGACTCCATATCGACTGGGAGGTCGGCCCGAACAGGTCGCTCTCGCAGCACCGCACCGGAGACACCATCCACATCACGTCACCCGAATTCTCACTCGGTTGAGTTGGTGACTCGACGAACCTGCTCCGACAAGGTCCTGAGCGCGTCCTCGCCGAGGAGCTCCGACCCGAGCAACTCGAGCAGCCACGCGTGGGCCTGGGCCTGCTTGAGGGCGAGCTCGGCAGGATCGGCCACGTAGTACAGGGGCGCGAGCCTCGAGAGGACCTCCTCGGGGAGGTCCTCGTGGGCGTAGCGGCCGAAGTCGAAGGTGAGCGGTCGGTGGATCATGCCGAGGGCCATGAGCAACGGCCTCAGCGTGAGCGAATGGTAGAAGGAGATCGCGTCGATGGTCCTCCCTCGACGCAGCTCCTTGTCCACGAAGGCGCCGAACATACGCGCCCGAGACGCGATGTCCTCGCGGGCGGCGACCATACGCTCACGGTGCGCGGCCGCGTCGAACACGGGCGCTCGCGTGTAGCCGCCCCGATCGAGGTGCACCACGCCGTGGCCGTGGCGCTCTGGATCCAGGAAGTGATCCGGCGCGCTCTCCCTCATCACCACGAGGTCCACGAGCAGCGTCGGCGGCGTGCCCTCGATGTGGTGGAAGCACTGTGAGTGACCGTGCCACGTGGGCTCGGAGAGCCGGTATGGCGTGTCGAGCGTGCCGAGCACCTCGAGCGCGGCCTGCGCCACGCAGAACGCCTCCTCGACGTGCTCGTCGGCCACGATCACGTGCAGGTCCACGTCGGAGAGCTCGTCCGAGCGGCCGTTGGCCGCCGAGCCCCCCTCCCAGATCGCGAGCGAGGCGTCAGCGAGCGCGGCGAGGAGCGCGGCGAGGATGTCCGAATGTGTGGGCACCGTCACTCCCCGTCGAGCTTGCGCAGCGCCTCGGCCTGGTGGTGCATCACGAGCGGCTCGACGAGGTCGTCGACGTCGCCCTTGAGGATGCGGTCGAGCTTGTAGAGCGTCAGGCCGATGCGGTGGTCGGTGACGCGCGACTCGGGGAAGTTGTAGGTGCGGATGCGCTCGGAGCGGTCGCCCGAGCCGACCTGCGAGCGCCGGTCGGCGTCGATGGCCGAGCGCTGCGCGGCCGACTGGATCTCGAACAACCTCGCCTTGAGCTCCTTCATCGCCGTCGAGCGGTTCTTCATCTGAGACCGCTCGTTCTGACACTGCACGACGACCCCGGAGGGCAGGTGCGTGATGCGGATGGCGGAGTCGGTCTTGTTGACGTGCTGACCGCCCGCGCCCGAGGCGCGGTAGGTGTCGACCTTGAGGTCGGCGTTGTCGAGCTCGACCTCGACGTCCTCAGCCTCCGGGATCACGGCCACGGTCGCGGCGCTGGTGTGGATGCGGCCCTGGCTCTCGGTCTGGGGGACGCGCTGGACGCGGTGGGTGCCCGACTCGAACTTCAGGCGGCTGTAGACGTCGTCGCCCTCGATCCTGGCGACGACCTCGCGGAAGCCACCGTGGGGCGTGGGGGTGTCGCTGGTGATGGAGACCTTCCAGCCGCGGTTGGCCGCGTAGCGCTGGTACATACGCAACAGGTCGGCGGCGAACAGCGCGGCCTCGTCGCCGCCGGTGCCCGCGCGGATCTCGAGGTAGATGTCCTTGTCGTCGAGCGGGTCGCGCGGGATGAGCATCGCGCGCATTCGCTCGGAGAGGGCGTCGCGCTCGGCGGTGAGCTCGGTGAGCTCTTCGCGGGCGAGCTCGCGCATCTCGTCGTCGTCGGAGGCGCGCATGAGGTCCTCGGTGTCCGAGACCTCGGACACGACGACCTCGTAACGCGTGTACGAGTCGACGAGCTCCTTGAGCTGCGCGTGCTCCTTCGAGAGCTTACGCAACCTGTTGATGTTGCTGGCGATCTCGGGGTCCATGAGCATGGACTCGAGTTCGGCGAAGCGTTCGCGGACGCGGTCGAGTTGATCGAACATGAGGGTGCCACGTGGTGCGTGGCGCGCCGCGAGAGGCCTCGAGG
>CAJXPN010000603.1 GCA_913058025.1 uncultured Myxococcales bacterium
CTTGTAGAGGTCGCGCCCGAGCAGGCCGTTGGCCAGGCGAGAGAGCGAGGGGTCGGGGTCGCGGCGCCAGGACTTGAGCATCATCCAGACGTCGGTGTCGTCGAGCTCGACGAACTCCTGGCAGCTCAAGCGGGCGCCGCTCAGGAGCTTGATGCCGACGTCGGTGGGGGCGAGCACGCGCGAGACGCCGGAGCGGTGGAGCTCGGAGGCGCGCGCGAAGGCGGCCTCGAGCATCTTCTCGGCCGCGCGCACGGCCTTGTGCAGGTAGACCTGCTTGAACATGTGGAAGCGCGCGATGAGGTAGCCCTCGACGGCCTCGGTGGCGCGATGCGACACGGCGAGGCGGTGGGAGCCGTCAGCGGCGACGAAGGGCTCGAACATGACCTGGATGCGCTCGAAGTCGTACGAGTGGATGCGCACGCCGGTGTGGAGGCCGTCGCGCAGGATGTAATCCTGGCGGTCGGCGTCGAGCTGGCCGGAGACGATGTCGCGCAGGACCCTGCGGCGAGGCTCCATGGGTACGGACGAGTCGAAGTAGGGCTTCAGCCGCGCGGGCAGCGCAGGGTCGATGGAGACGAGCGCCTGGTGGACGTCGGACTCGGGGTCGTCGATGAGCTGTGAGGTGTAGTCCTCGTGGTGGACGCCGGTGACGCGCTCGATGGCGTGGCTGAAGGGGCCGTGGCCGATATCGTGGAGGAGCGCGGCGCAGACGACCTCGACGCGGTCGCCGGGCTCCTCGGAGCCGGTGACGCGCGTGAGCGTGTCGAACATCCGGGTCGCCACGTGCGCCACGCCCAGGCTGTGCGAGAACCGGCTGTGCTCGGCGCCGTGGTAGACCAGGTAGGCGAAGCCGAGCTGACGGATCCGGCGCAGGCGCTGGAAGGTCGGCGTGGAGATCAGCGCGAGCAGCGCGCGGCCGGCGTCGGTGCGCTGGTCGAACTCGATGATGTCGTGGACCGGGTCGCGAAAAAGCTTCGGCTTGCGTGGCGCTGCCGGCATCGGGGGCCTCTCGTACCGTGGGATGAATGACTCGGCGCCGGACGGGGTCCGGGCACGAGCGGCCGTCAAGATACATGCTGGTCGCGACACATCAACCCATCGCGTCCTCCATCTCGGCCAACGACGAGCTCATACGCGCCGAGTCTTCATCTTCGCCGTAGGTCGCGACGCTGCGCTCCAACGCGCGCGACAACATGTCGCGCGCGTCCTGTTGCTGCCCAAGCCCCCACAACGTCGTCGACAGGCGCTCCATCGACATGATCGTGGCGTAACTGTCCTCACCGTGCGCCTCCCGTCGCACCTCGAGCGCGCGCTCTCGCAGGCTCCTCTCGGATTCGGCCTCGCCCAGATGGGCGAGCGTGGTCGCCAGATCGTCCATGTTGGTCAGGACGCTCGCGTGCGCCTCGCCGAAGAGGCGAAGGCGGACCGTGAGCGCGCGCTCGCGCAGCGCGCGCTCTTCTTCGAACACGCGGAGCTCTCGGAGCACGGCGCTGAGGTTGTCCATGGCGGCGAGCGTGTTGGCGTGGTCCTCACCCAGAGCCCGAAGGCGAGCGTCGAGGACCTGCGCTCGAAACACGCGGGCGCCGTCGAGGTCGCCCAGGCGCCTCAACGTGAAGGCGAGGTTGCCCATGGAAACGAGCGTGTTCGGGTGCTCCTCTCCCAACGTGCGGACCCGGGCCTCGAGGACGCGCTCTTCGAGCGCCCTCGCCTCCTCGAACGCGAGCCCCGACTTGAGCACCGCCGCGAGGTTGCTCGTGAACGTGAGCGTGTTGGGGTGCTCAGCCCCCAGCGTGCGTGTCTGGGCCTCGATGGCCCGCTCCAACACGCGCTGCGCTTCGTCCAACTCGCCCATGTCTTGCAGCGACGTCGCCAGGTTGTTCATCGACGAGAGCGTGTCCGGGTGTTCGACGCCCAGGACCCGCGCCCTCACCTCGAGCACTTCCTCTTGCAGGAGCCGCTCCTGCTCATCGTCGCCCAGCGACCCGAGCGTCGAGGCGAGGTTGCCCATGAGCGTGAGCGTGTTCGGGTGCTCCACCCCGAGGATGCGGCGGTGGATCTCGAGCGCCTGCTCCATCAACGGCCGCGCCGCGTCATGCGCACCGAGCGCGCTCAACGTAACGGCGAGGTTGCCCATGGAGGTGACCGTGCTCGGATGCTCACCACCCAGGGTGCGTCGGCGCGCCTCCAGCGCGCGCTCCATGAGGTCCCGCGCAGCCTCGAGGTGTCCCGCGCTCTGGAGCGCGATCGAGAGGTTGTTCATGGCCAGGAGCGTGGAAGGGTGCTCCAGCCCGAATCGCCTCGTCTGGACATCGAAGACGTGCTCGTGGAGCTCGCGCGCCGCGTCATGCTCGCCCAGGTCCCCGAGCGCGGTCGCCAGGCTGTTCATGGCGTTGAGCGTGTCGGGGTGCTCTTCGCCACACACGCGGCTTCGCACCTCGACGACCCCCTCCAAAAGCGCGCGAGCGTCCTCGAACGACCCCCGCCCGATGAGCGTCGACGCGAGGTTGATCATGGACGTCAGCGTGTCAGAATGCTCCTCACCCAACACACGCCTCCTCACCTCGAGAATACGGGTATGTTGGACGTACGCGTCCTCGCTCGACCCGACAGCCTTGAGCATCGCCGCGAGGCTACTCATGGCCAGGAGCGTGCCGGGGTGCTCCTCCCCCAGCAACCGCGAGCGTGCCTCGACGACACGCTCTTGAAGCCCGAGCGCCTCATCGAACTCGCCCTGATCGTAGAGGATCGTCGCGAGGTCGTTCATCGCCGAGAGGGTCGAGGTGTGCTCGGAGCCCAACACGCGCCCGCGCACCTCGAGGACGCGCTCCTGACGCGACCTCGCCTCATCCAACACTCCGAGCTTCCGGAGCGAGGACGCGAGCCGACTCATCGTGTCGAGGGTCTGGAGGTTCTCGGCGCCAAGCGCCTGCGTCTGCGCGTCCAGGACACGCCGTTGGAGGGACCGCGCAGCCTCGAACTCGCCCAACGCACCGAGGGTCTCGGAGAGGTTGATCATGGCCCTGAGTGTCTCGGGACCCGCATCTCCCCTGTCGCGGCGGTACACCTCGAGGGTGCGCTCTTGTAGGGCCCGCGCCCTCTTGAACGCACCCGACTCGAACAACGCAATCGCGAAGCGGTTCATCACGTTGAGGGTGTCCTCGTGCTCGTCTTCGAGTGTACGAAGCCTCACGTCGTACCAGCGCTCGAGACGCGCGCGCTTCTCCTCCAAATCGCCCATGCCGTCGAGCGCGAGCAGCGCGTTCTCCATCACGAGAAGCGTGTCGGCGTGCTCCGGCCCCTGGGTCCGCGCGTGCACCTCGATCGCAGCGTCGAAGACCTCAAGAGCGCGCTCGAACGCATGGGTCTTCACGAGCGCCAGCCCGAGGTTGTTCTGCGCGGCGAGGCGAGCGCCGTGCTCCTCGTCTACGATCCGCTCGATGGACGAAAGCGCGCGCTCTCGGTAGGTGACCTCCGCGCGGGCGTCGCCAAGCGTTGAGAAGGTCGACGCCAGCTCGATCACCGCGTTGACGACGACGATGGCGTCGGGGCCATGCTCGGCCTCCAGCAACTCGAGGCCGCGCTCACGCGCGGCCGCGACGCGTCCGAGCAACTCGACCGACTCGTCCTGGCGGCCCATCTCACGAAGCGTGGTGGCGAGCTCGAGCATCGTCGAGATGGTGTCTTCGTGCTCCTCACCGAGGGTGGCACGCTCGACCTCGAGGATGCGTTGGCGAAGCGCGCGCACGGGCTCCACCTCCCCTATGGACACGAGCGCGCGGAGCAGACTCTTCATGGCCGCGAGCGTGTCGGCGTGGTCGGACCCCAACGTGCGCTCTCGGTGGTCGAGTATGCGCGCGCGGAGCGGGCGCTCTTTGTCGTACGCCTGCTGTAGGTGCCGCATGTAGGCGAGCAGCTCCAGCGACGTGATCGTGTCGGCGTGGTCGGCGCCGAGAGCGCGCTCGTCAGGGGCGTGCTCGACGCCCGCACGCGCGCTCGCTGGCCCGAACGCCTCCATCTGAAAG
>CAJXPN010000604.1 GCA_913058025.1 uncultured Myxococcales bacterium
GCGGGGGGCAGCAGATTGGCCGCGAGGCCAACCTGCGGGGGGAGTCCCCCGCTCCCGGTCGCGCACCACCCCACGTCGAGGATCCCCCCGAGCTTCCTCGACGTTTGGAAGCGCACCACCCCACGCAGAGGCAGCGTGATCCACTCAGCCGATGACCTCGACCTCGTCGCGGGTGACCTTGCGGATCAGGTCGCCGAGCTCACGGCGGCGGTCGGTGTCGTCGTAGTAGACGACGCGGAGCTGGCCGATCATGTCCTTGGCGCGCCGGAGCGCGCCGACGAGGTCACCGGAGAGGTCGGTGGGGTTGTTGATCTCGTCCATGAGTTCGGAGAGCGAGGCGCCCTTGGCCCAGCGGGTGCCCAGCGGCATCAGGTCGGGGGTGAAGACGGGCTCGTTGCCGGTGAGCTCGCCGGCGGACTGGACGGTGTCGGAGAGGTAGACGTCGAAGATCGGCTCGGCGAGCTGGCGCCAGCGCGGCGTGGGCCGAGAGACGCTGGCCGAGCGAGGGAGCGTCTGGACGAGGCCACACATCACGCCGAAGAGCTCGTCGTCGCTGAGCTCCTCGAGCGCGCCCGACAGGATGAGCTCGGTCATGAAGACCTCCTCGACCTTGACGTTGCGCAGGATCTTGGCGGGCGTGAGGAGCTCGTCGTCGGCGCCGATGTAGCCGTTGGCGCGCAGGAACGCCAGCTTGCGCTGGAACTCCTCCCAGAGCTTGGGGCGCTCCTCCTCGAGGAGCTGACGGCGCAGGCCCGTGAGCCGGCGGCGGTGGCGCTTGATGCGCTGGTGGGCCTTGGCGTTCTTGGCGTCCGTGGCGTCTGGCGCGGCCTCGAGGAGGTCCTCGCGGCGGTCGATCTCGGCGCGCAGCTCCGCGGCGACCTCGCGGGCGTGGTAGATGCGGAACGAGCGCTCGAGCAGGCCGCGGATGTCCTCCTGGTCGAAGCGCTCGAGCAGGTTCACGACCGAGTGGAACGACAGGTTGAACGAGGAGGTCACCGGCTCGGACTCGCCCGCGAGCAGCTTGCGCAGCAGGTCCTGGACCTCGGCGTAGTCGTGGAAGTCCTGGCGGATGACGACGTCGCCCTCGGTGTCGATGCCGCGGCGCCCGGCGCGCCCGGCCATCTGCATGAACTCGCGCACGGTCAGCGGGCTGATCTTCTGGCCGTCGTACTTGCTCAGGCTGTCGAAGATCACGGTGCGCGCGGGCATGTTGATGCCGAGCGCGAAGGTCGACGTGCAGTAGAGCACGCGGACGAGCCCTGCCTCGTACATGCTCTCGACGAGGCCCTTGAGCGAGACGTGCAGGCCGGCGTGGTGGAAGGCCACGCCGCGTCGGTACATCAGGCGCAGCTTCTCGGTGAGCACGTCGGGGTTGACCCTGGAGAAGTCGTCGAGGACGGCGTCGATCTCGCGGGAGAGCTCGCGCGTGGCGAGCTGCTCGCCAGTGCGCGTGCGGGCGAGGTCGTGGGCGAGGCGCTCGACGAGCGCGCGGCTGAAGATGAAGTAGAGCGCGGGGAAGGCCTGGTCGTGGAGCGACTTGATGACCTCGACGTGGCGCGTCTTGGACTCCTTGCCGCCGCGTCGGTCGGGCTTTCGCCCGCCGCGCCCCTTGCGGTTCGAGCCTTTGCTGGCGCCTCGACCCTTGCTGCTCTTCTTGGACTTGCCGAACTCGCGGTCGAACGCGTCCACGGTCGTCAGGCCCGTCTCATCGTTCATCATGAGGAAGCGCAGCGGCACCGAGCGCGTGGGCTCGTGGACGACGTGGACCTCGGAGTCGCGGACCTCGGAGAGCCAGTCGGCGAACTCGTCGAGGTTCGACAGCGTGGCCGAGAGCCCGAGGATGCGCACGTCGCGCGGCAGGTAGATCAGCAGCTCCTCCCAGACGGTGCCCCTGTCGGGGTCTGCCAGGAAGTGGATCTCGTCGACGATCACCGCGCGCAGCCTGTCCAGATCCGGCAGCGTCACCTCGGCGGGGGAGGTGACGTACTCGCCGTCGCCCATCGCGTCCTCGGCGCCTCGCCCCTCGAGCAGGATGTTGCGCAGGATCTCGGTCGTCATGATCCGCACGGGCGCGTCCCGGTTGATCACCAGGTCGCCGGTGACCAGGCCCACGGCCTCCTCGCCGAAGAGCTTGGTGTACTGGCGGTACTTCTGGTTCGAGAGCGCCTTGACCGGGGAGGTGTAGATCACCTCGCCGCCGTCCTCGAGGATCTGTTCGATCAGGTAGTCTGCGATGAGCGTCTTGCCCGTGCCGGTCGGCGCGGAGACGATGACGGACTCACCCGCTTCGATGTGCTCGATGGCTTCTTCTTGAAACGGGTCGAGCTCGAGGCCTCTGTAATTCATGATGCAGGTCGTGGATAGAGGTGGTGGCGAGTCCAGGGTTGGCGTGCTCTTTGGTACGCCGCGCGCCGCGCGCGTTCAACCGTCGCGTCGACCGAGACGTTCCATCAATCGTGATGACGCTGTGGTTCTCGTGCCGAGAGGAGGCCTTCGTGGGTGAGCTCGATGATGTTTTCGGGGAGCTGAGGTCGCGGGTTCACGCGCCTCGCAGCACCGCCGCGTTCGCGAACCTGTGCGTGTGGGCGCAGCGGCTCGAGGAGCGCTCGCCCGGCGCGTTCGACGATCGGCTGCGCGAGTACGCCGTCGAGGCGCTCAGGGCGTGGCCGCTGCGCCTGACGACGCTGCGCCTCGACGAGCGGGCGCCCGAGGCGTTCGCGCGCGCGCCGTGGGCGAGGATGGTCCGGGGCGTGACGCTCGACGGGTTCGCCAGCCACCCGGTCGCGCGCGTGGCCGAGCGGATGGAGCACATGCCCTGGCGCGAGCACCTTGGCATCGACGGGTTGCAGATCCGTCAGCGTGACTTCCTCCAGGCGATCGACGACGGCCTCTTCGACGGCCTGCGCTCGCTCGAGATCCGCAACTGCCCGCTCCGGGTCGGCACGTTCGCGCCTCTCATCGAGCGGCTGAGCGGGCTCGAGGGCCTGGCTCAGCTTGAGGAGTTGCGCCTGCACCACTGCGACATCAAGGCGGCTCACGTCGAGGCGCTGTGTGCCTCGGGTCTGCCCGAACGGTTGCGCGTGCTCGGGCTGTCGGGGAACACGAGCCTGAAGACGAAGGGGGTCAAGGCGTTGCTCGCGTCCTCGGGGCGCTTCGGGCGCCTGGAGCGCCTGGAGCTCGAGGACACCGGGCTCAACAACGCCGCTGCGAAGTTGCTCGCGACCTCGACCCTGCCGCCCCGCCTCGCCCACGTCGGCCTGGGGGTGAACGAGCTCAAGGCGGCCGGGCTCGAGGCGTTGGCGAAGGCTGGCCGCGTGAAGCTGCTCGTCGATCGCGAAGGGGAGGTGTCGCTGGACACGACGAACTTCGCGTTCGGCGAGGCCGCGCTGCTCGCGTGCGTGGACGACGGGATGTTCGAGGGGGTCGAGCGCTGGAGGATGGGAGGTTGGCGCTCGGAGCTCTCTGGAGCCGAGGCGTTGCGCGCGTCCGGCGCGCTCCAGGGTGTCACGAGCATCGACCTGCGCGACCTGGTGCTCCTGCGTGAGCACCAGGACGAACTGGTCGAGGTGTTCGAGGGGTTGACCGTCGGGCTACGAGAGCTGCGCTGGAAGCCCTGGAGTTGTGAGCTTCTCGAGCGCCTGCTCGCGGCTCCAGCGCTCGCCGAGGCCAGAGTCCTCGACGTCCACGACTACCGCACGGTGTTCGGCGCGCGCGGGCTGAACGCGTTGCTCGCCTGGCCCGGTCTCGACGCCGCCGAGGTCGTGAACGCGCGCTTCCAGGTCAAGCGGGGCTCCGACGAGTACGACCGCGCCGTGGCGAGCGGCGTGCTCTTCGAGGAGAGCAGCGAGGTCGCCAGGGCGCAGGTCTTCCTGAGCTCGAGGCGCCGCGGCCGCGCCGAGGTCCAGGACGTCAGCGTCACCTTGGATGGTCGGCTCTCGCGCGAGTGGCTCAACACCTACACTGTCTCTTATACACATCTGACGCTGCCGACGATCTACTCTGTGTAGATC
>CAJXPN010000605.1 GCA_913058025.1 uncultured Myxococcales bacterium
TGGGCGCGGCGGGCGGGCTCGGGACGCCGTCGGCGGTCGCCGCGGCGTTCGGCTTCGGCGCGGCGTACGTGCTCACCGGCTCGGTGAACCAGGCCTCGATCGAGGCGGGACTGAGCGCGGCTGGCAAGGAGCTGCTCTCGAAGGCCGGCGTGGCCGACGTGATCATGGCGCCGGCGGCCGACATGTTCGAGCTGGGCGTGGAGGTGCAGGTCCTCAAGCGCGGCACGATGTTCGGCCCTCGCGGGCGCAAGCTCTACGACGTCTACCACGCGTACCCTTCGATCGAGGCGATCCCCGCCAAGGACCGCGAGCGCCTCGAGCGCACGACGTTCGGGCAGACGCTGGACTCGGTGTGGGAGGAGACGAGGTCGTTCTGGGGCCGCAGGGACCCGGAGGAGCTCGCGCGCGCCGAGGCGAACCCGAAGCACAAGATGGCGCTGGTGTTCAGGTGGTACCTGGGCAAGGCGTCGCGCTGGGCGATCGACGGGACGCCCGACCGCGTGGCCGACTACCAGATCTGGTGTGGGCCCGCGATGGGCTCGTTCAACACCTGGGTGAAGGGGTCCTTCCTCGAGGACCCGACCCGGCGCGGGGTGGCCCAGATCGCGCTGAATCTGCTCGAGGGAGCGGCCGTCGTGACGCGCGCGCAGCAGCTGCGCACGTTCGGCGTCGCGGTGCCCGCGGGCGCGTTCGACTTCAGGCCCCGCCCGCTCTCCTGAGCGTGCGCCGCCCGAGTTCGATTGTAGTACGAGAAGACGAGACAGACCCAAGTTCAACACGCGCCGCCCCGAAGGGCGCGTCCATCGAAGCGAGCCAGACCATGAGCAACGCCGCCTACCCGCCCATCGCCGTCGTCGGCGCCAGCGCCCTCTTCCCGGGCCAGCCGACCACGTTCGGCTTCTGGCGCAACATCCTCGAGGGGAACGACCTCTTGAGCCCCGTCCCCGAGACCCACTGGCTGATCGAGGACTACTACGACCCGGACCCGCGCGCGCCCGACAAGACCTACGCCGAGCGCGGCGGGTTCCTGACTCCTGTGGACTTCTCGCCCATGGAGTTCGGCGTGCCGCCGAACATCGTCCCGGCGACGGACTCGGCGCAGCTCCTGTCGTTGCTCGTGGCCAAGGAGGTCCTCAAGGACGCCTCGGGGAGCCAGTTCGACACGATCGACCGCGACCGCATCTCCGTGGTCCTGGGCGTGGCGTCGGCGACCGAGCTCGTGGGGCACATGTCTGGCCGCCTCCAGATGCCGGTCTGGGAGCGCGGGCTGCGCAACCTCGGCTTGACCGAGGACAAGGTCAAGGAGTTCAGCGATTACATCGCCAGCGGCTACCAGCCCTGGCAGGAGTCGACCTTCCCCGGCCTGCTCGGGAACGTCGTCGCGGGTCGCATCGCCAACCGGCTCGACCTCGGAGGCACGAACTGCGTGGTCGACGCGGCGTGCGCGTCGTCGCTCGCGGCGCTCGACATCGCCGTCAACGAGCTCTACCTGGGCCAGTCCGACGTCGTGATCACCGGCGGCGTCGACACGCTCAACGACATCCTCATGTTCATGTGCTTCTCGAAGACGACCGCGCTCAGCCCGTCGAACGATTGCCGCCCGTTCTCGGACAAGGCCGACGGCACGATGCTCGGTGAGGGCATCGGCATGGTCGCGCTCAAGCGCCTCGACGACGCCGAGCGCGACGGCGACACGATCTACGGCGTGATCAAGGCCGTGGGTTCGTCCTCGGACGGACGCGCGAAGTCGATCTACGCCCCCGTCAGCTCTGGCCAGGCCAAGGCGATCGTGCGCGCGTACGACCGCGCCGGCTACGGCCCCGACACCGTCGAGCTCGTCGAGGCGCACGGCACCGGCACCAAGGCGGGCGACGCCGCCGAGTTCGGCGGCCTCGCCCAGGTCTTCTCCCCGGCCTCCGAGGAGCGCCAGTGGTGCGCGCTCGGCTCCGTGAAGTCTCAGGTCGGTCACACCAAGGCGTCGGCCGGCTCGGCTGGCCTCTTCAAGATCATCATGGCGCTCCACCACAAGGTGCTCCCGCCCACGATCAAGGTCGACCGTCCGAACCCGCTGCTCGAGCTCGAGAAGAGCTCGTTCTACCTCAACACCGAGACGCGACCCTGGGTCCGCGGCTCCGACCACCCGCGCCGCGGGTCGGTCTCCTCGTTCGGCTTCGGCGGGACGAACTTCCACATCGCCATCGAGGAGTACGTCGGCGACGGCGAACGCGCCCACAGGCTGCGCGCCATGCCGTGTGAGCTCTTCACCTTCTGCGCCGCCACGCCCGCCGCGCTCGCGGACGACCTCGCCAGCGCCGCCTCCGACGTGCGCGCCGACGACGCGATGTTCGCGTTCCTCGCGCGCCACACCCAGGAGACGTTCTCGGCGACCTCGAGCGCGCGCGTCTCGATCGTGGCGGACGACGCCGCGGATCTGGCGTCCAAGCTCGACCTCGCCGCGACCACCATCCGCCGCTCGCCCGACGCCCCGTTCTCCACGCCGACCGGCGTCGACTACGGCGTCGGCGCGCTCGCTGGCGACGTCGCGTTCCTCTACCCGGGCCAGGGCAGCCAGTACGTCGGGATGGGCCGCGACCTCGCGATCCACTTCGACCACGTCCGTGGGGTCTTCGACCGCGCCGCCGACCTGGATCTGGCCGCCGACGGCGGCCTCCACGACGTCGTCTGGCCGATCCCCGTCTTCACTGACGAGGACCGCCAGGCCCAGCAGGCTCGCCTGACCTCGACCGAGTGGGCGCAGCCCGCGATCGGCGCGCTCTCCGCCGGCGTGCACCACGTGCTCTCGGCGATCGGCGTGAAGCCGGCGCGCGTGGGCGGTCACAGCTACGGCGAGCTGACCTCGCTGTGGTCGGCCGGCGCGTACGGTGAGTCGGACTTCCTCTCGATCTCGCGCAAGCGCGGCGAGCTGATGGCAGACGCGTCCTCGATCGAGGGCACGATGACCGCCGTGGTCGCCGACATCCAGGCGGTCCGCGGGCTCATCACCGAGAGCGGCCTCGAGGTCGTCGTCGCGAACCACAACAGCCCGACCCAGGTCGTGGTCTCGGGCGCGACCGATCAGGTCGCGAAGTTCGAGGGTCACCTTGGCGGCAAGGGCGTGAAGTTCAAGCGCCTCCAGGTCGCGACCGCGTTCCACTCTCCGCTCGTCGCGGGCTCGAGCGCGCCGTTCCTCCAGTTCCTCGAGGGCGTCGACTTCGCCCCGACGAACGTCCCCGTGTACGCCAACGCCACGGCGGCTCCTTACGCCGGGGACGCCGACGCGTCGCGCCGCGGGCTCTCCGAGCAGATCGCCTCGCCGGTCCGCTTCGTCGAGCAGATCGAGGCGATGTACGCCGCGGGCGTGCGCGTCTTCGTCGAGGTCGGCCCGAACGCCGTCCTCACGAACCTCGTGGGTCGCGTCCTCGGTGACCGCCCGCACGTCGCGATCCAGACCGACCGCAAGGGCAAGCACGGCATCGCGACCCTTTGGCGCGCGCTCGGACAGCTCGCTGCCGCCGGCGTCGAGCTCGACCTCGCCCCTATCTGGAACGATTACAAGGAGATCGAGGATCCTCGTACGGTCAAGAAGTCTCCCTTCACGCTCAAGATCGGCGGCGCGAACTACGGCAAGCCTCGCCTCGAGGAGCCCAAGGTCCTGCCGACGATCACGTACAACCAGCCCGTGTCCGCGCCGGCTCCGGTCGCCGCGGCGCCCGTCGCGCATGCTGCGCCTGTCGCTCATGCCGCGCCCGCTGCTGGCCCGAGCTCGCAGGAGCGCCAGGCCTGGCTGCACTCGTTCCAGGACCTCCAGGATCGCACCGCCAACGCACATGAGGACTACCAGCGCCAGATGATCGGCGCGCACACGGCGTTCCTCCAGATGGCCGAGACGTCGATGCGCAACATGGCGTCGATCCTCTCCGGCTCTGCGCCCGTGGCGACGTCCGCTCTTGCCCCCGCGTTGACCCTGTCTCTTATACACATCTCCGAGCCCACGAGACAGGCAG
>CAJXPN010000606.1 GCA_913058025.1 uncultured Myxococcales bacterium
ACGAGATTTCTGCCTGTCTCGTGGGCTCGGAGATGTGTATAAGAGACAGAGCGCAGGTCGCGCAGGCGGATGTCGTGGAAGGCATCGAGCACGTGGTGTCCTGATGTAGGTCTCATTAAACGAGACGATGTGTCCCGATAGTAGGCGTGTTGGTCCATTCTTTCGAGACCTAAGTTGTGGGTGTACACCACGAAGGAGGAGAGGATGAGGCAGACGAACGGAGTGGACGTGTTGGTGGTCGGGGCGGGGCCGACGGGGCTGGTCGCGGCGGCGGAGGCGGCGATTCGCGGGCTCTCGGTGAGGATCGTCGAGCGGCGCGCCGCCCGCGCCGAGCAGTCGAAGGCGCTGGTGCTGCATGCGAGGACGATGGAGGCGCTCGAGGCGCTCGGTTGCGCCGAGGCGCTCATCGAGAGGGGACAGGTCTTCCGCGCGCTCAACGTGCACACGCGCCCCGGGGTCAGGTCGACGCGCGTCGACCTTGTCGCGAGGAGCTGGGGGGACACGCGGTATCCGTTCTGGCTGTCGATCCCACAGTTCGAGACCGAGCAGATCGTCGAGTCGCGCCTGAGCGAGCTCGGCGTCGAGGTCGAGTGGGGCGTGACGCTGACCGGCCTCGAGGACCACGGCGAGCACGTGACGGCGACGTGCGAGGGCGAGGAGGGGGAGTTCGTGTTCCAGGCGAGCTGGGTCCTGGGGTGCGACGGCGGCCGCAGCGCCACGCGCGAGCTCGTCGGGATCGGTATGGAGCGTGAGGACTTGGGCGTCGAGTTCGCGCTCGCGGACATACGCTCCAGCTCGGACCTCACCCAGGACGAGGGCCACGTGGTCCTGGCCGACGGCGGCCTGCTGCTCATCGTGCCGATGCCCGAGCCCGGAGTGTGGCGTCTTATCGCGCAGGTCGACGCGTCACAGGCGCCGCTCGACGGCGCGGGCTGGGAGGCGCTCGTGGGGGATCGCCTCGGGCGCCGCGTCCCCATCGACGACGTGGGGTGGAGCTCGAGGTTCTCGCTCACGAGCGGCGTCGCGTCGAGGTTCCGCCAGGGGCGCGTCTTCCTGCTCGGAGACGCCGCGCACGTCCACAGCCCCGTAGGAGGGCAGGGCCTGAACACGGGCGTCCAGGACGCGAACAACCTGGTCTGGAAGCTCGCGATGGTCGAGCGCGGGCACGTCGGAGGCCCCGCGGCGCAGGCCCTGATCGGCTCGTACGACGAGGAGCGCCGCCCGATCGTCGAGGGGATGGTCCACGGCACGGCGCGGGCGACGCGCGCGCTGACGTCCCGTGGCCGGCTCAGGAAGGGCGCGCTCCGCGGCGTCGCGCGTGTGGCGCTGATGAGCGATCGCGTGAAGGACCGCCTCGGGCGAGGTGTCGGGATGCTCGACCTGCTGACGGGCGGTGAGCGGCGCGCGCCGAACCCGGAGCTGGGTGGCGGCGAGCGCCTGCACGACCACGTCGACCCGAACCTGCCCACGCTCCTCCGCTGGGGAGGAGAGGAGCTGCTCGTGCGGCCCGACCGGGTCGTCGCGGGCCCGTGGATGTCGCCCTACTCGATCACCGCCGAAATTCAGACCTCAGGAGGTGCGTCATGACGAGCTCTATCACTCAGGTCGCCTACGCGCTCGACCTCGCGCTGTGGGCGTTCTCGTTCGGCGGGACCGCCTGGTTCTTCTTCGTTCAGTCTCCGATGTTGCTCAAGTGGATGGGTAAGGAGCGCTTCCTTCCCATCCAGATGAAGATGGCGTCGGTGTTGTTCAAGGCGCTGGCGCTCTCGGTGCCGTTGATGTTCGCGACGACGCTGATCCACGGGCAGGAGGACTTCTGGCTGCACGCGGTGACCTCGGGCGTGGCGATGCTCGGCGCGCTCACGAACGCGTTCATCGTCGGGCCTCGCGCGCTCAGAGCGGGCGGATCGAGCCTGCGGGACGTGCGCTCGGGCGAGGAGAAGGACCAGTCCGTCGGAGGGTTCGTGTCGGTGGGTGGAGGCCAGGCGTCGAAGGTCTGGCACCGGCTCGTCGTGGTCTTCGTGCTCATGATGATGGGTGGCCTGGTCGCGCACGCCGTCGTGTTGGTGGGGTAGCACCTCGCGCGCAGGCTCCAGGGCGCGTGGTATGGTTTCGGGGTATGGCGCGGTTGTCTTCGCGCCAACCCCATCTCGAAGGAGAGCCACACATGGAACCTCGCCCCATCGACACGCTGGAGCTTCCCGCCTTGCTCGCGACGTTGCGCGACCATGAGCGGGAGATCGTCGCGCTCATCGACTCCGACCCGATGCTCAAGCGCCGACCGGGCGGGAAGGATGGGGCGCTCGTGATCGCGAACTCGGGGGCCGCGCTCTACGAGGCGGTCCACATGCACCAGCTCTTCGCGAAGGGGATCGTCTACCGAAAGGAGACCCTGGAGGTCGTGAGCATGCCGCTGGTGAAGATGTTCAACCACGGCCTGCGTGAGCACAACGACGCGACGACCGCCGAGGTCGTCACGCGCGCCGGCGTGCGCGTGGTGTTCCCGGAGAAGCTCGACGGGACGATGATCCAGCTCTTCGCGGCCGACGGTCGCGTCTGGTTCAGCACGCGCTCGGTGCTCGAGGGCGCGCAGAAGGAGGAAGAGGGTCCCTACATCGAGCTCGCGCGCGCGACGCTCGCGCGCGACGCGTCGCACCTGCTCGACCCCGAGATCGTCGGGCGCAGGACGCTCGTCTTCGAGCTCATCCACCCCAAGACCAAGCAGGTCACACGCTACGGCGCCAGAGAGTCGATGGTCCTGCTCTCGGTCTACGATCAGCTCGAGTGGCGCTACTGGCGCACCCGCGAGGTGCTCGCGCTGGCCGAGGAGCTCGGGCTGGAGCGCCCGGCCATGTTGCTCGGCGACGCGGACCTCGGGCTCGAGGAGGGCGTCGCCGCCCTTCGCCACGAGCTCGCCGACGACCCCCTCCTCCCCGAGGGGTCGATCGTGTGCTTCGAGGACGACACCCAGCTCGTCCACCGAGTGAAGGTCAAGATGGAGGCGTACCTCGAGGAGTTCTCGATGAGGTTCAACGTCACGCTCAAGACCGTCACGCAGCAGGTCTGGTCGAATCCCGAGCTCCACGACTGGGAGGCCTACAGGGACTGGGTCGCGCGCGAGGGCATCTCCGACGAGGAGGTCGAGGCGTTCTACAAGGAGCACCACGACACGTTCACCGCGTGGCTCGGCCGCGTGGAGGCGCGCCACGCCGGCGTCCTGGGCAAGCTCGCCGCGCTCGAGGCCGCGCTCGGGTCGCTCCCGGAGGCCCCGGGCGAGCGCGGCGCGTTCTTCAAGGCCGCCGCGCAGTGGTCCCGAGACCACGCTGGCGAGGACTTCGCGCTCGTGATGCAGCGCCTGAGGAAGGGCGAGCTCGCGCTCGAGGACGTGATGTGGAACGACCCGCTCTACCCCGGGTTCAGAGGCGAGCTCCAGAGCGCGGGCGCGAAGGGGCCCGCGTGACGCGCTGCTCGCGCGTCACGGCCGTTCGACGAGGTCGAACTGCCTGATCCAGTCGGGGTACTTGCGCTCGAGGAAGCGGTCGGTGAGCACGGCCTGGGCGGCCTCGCAGATGTCGTAGATGAGCGCGGCGTTGAGCGAGGCGCCCAGCAGCGCCGAGACCAGCGGGAGCGCGCGGGTGGGCGCGGCGCGCGCGGCGCGCTGCTGGAGGTTGCGGCTGACGGCGCGTGAGGCGAGTTGCCGGGCGCGCTCGGTCACGCGCGCGCCGAGCCGGGCCTCGAGGAACTGGCCGACGGCCTTGCCCGCGACTCGCCGCACGGTGCCCTGGGCGAAGGCGCCCATGACCAGTGACTTCCTGACCATGAACTCCTCGAGGTTCTGGCGCAGCAGCATCGGCTGGACGGCGTCGGGGCGTGAGCCTCCGAGCGCGACGGCGAGGATCTCGAGCGGGAGGTCCTCGTGCTCGCGCGGGTCGAAGCCGTAGTACCAGCAGAAGCGCGAGCAGATGTCTGTCTCTTATACACATCTGACGCTGCCGACG
>CAJXPN010000607.1 GCA_913058025.1 uncultured Myxococcales bacterium
CACCAGGCCTGGGCGAACGACACGAAGAAGAGCTTGTCGCCGTTGGCCGGGCCGAACGACGCGGCCTCGGCGCCGCGGTCGTTCAGGTCGCGGTGGTAGCCGCCAAGCGCGAGCTTGATGCCCCCGATGTCGGCGATGTTCTCACCCAGCGTGAGCTTCCCGTCGATGAACTCGCCGGGGCGCGCCTCGATCGCGGAGTAGGAGCGCTCGACGCACGCCGCGCGCTCCTCGAACTCCTCGGTGGCCTCGGGCGTCCACCACTGCCGCAGCTGGCCCTTGTCGTCGAACTTGCGGCCGCCGTCGTCGAACCCGTGCGTGATCTCGTGCCCGATGACCATGCCGATGCCGCCGTAGTTCACCTCGGGTGGGAAGCCTGCGTCGAAGAAGGGCGCCTGGAGGATGCCCGCGGGGAACACGATCTGGTTGCCGAACGGCGTGTAGTAGGCGTTCACCGTGGGCGGGCTCATGAACCACTCGGAGAGGTCGACGGCCTTGCCATGGCGGGCGAGCTTCCAGGACGAGGCGAACCTGTTCGCCGAGACGATCGCCTCGAAGAACTCGCCGTCGTTGACCTTGAAGTCGTAGGTGCGCCAGAGCGTCGGGTGCCCGATCTTGGGGAGCAGCGTCCCGAGCTTCTTGCTCGCTGCGGCGCGCGTGGCCGCGTCCATCCAGTCGATCTCGGGGAGCCGCGCGAGGAACGTCGCCGCGATGTCGTCGACCATCTTCTGGGCCTTCGGGCGGCTCGAGCCGCTGAACGACGACGCGACGTAGAGCTGCCCGAGCTCCTCACCCAGCGCCCTGTCTGTCATGTTGATGCAGCGCTCCCAGCGTGACCGGCGCACCTTCTGCCCGCCCAGGCGCTGCCCGTAGAACGCGAACACGAGCTCGCCGATCTCGGGCGACAGCGCCTCGTGGCTCATCCGCACGGTGTTCCACAGGAGGTAGTCCTCGAGCGCGTCGCTGGACGCGCCCGAGACGACGCCCTCGAGCGCGGCGAAGAACTCCGGGTTCTTCAGGTTCACGACCTCGACGGTCTCGACGCCTCGCCCCGCCAGGTAGCCCGCCCAGAGGTCGCCCCATGGCAGCTCGGAGGTCGCCGTCGGGTGGTACGTCTCGTCCGGGTCGCGGAGCTCGGCGCGCGGCTTCTGGATCGACGCCAGCGCCGACTCCAGCTCCACGATTGCCTTCGCGCGTGCCTCGGCGCGCTCCTGCCCGATGCCCGCGAAGACCTCCGCGATCATCGCCTCGTAGGCGACCTTGAGCTCGGCGCGGCGCTCCTCCAGGTAGTACGAGCGGTCGGGCAAGCCGAGCCCGCCCTGGTTCGCGTGCGCCATGTTCATCGTCGGGTTCTTCGGGTCGGGCGAGATCCAGAAGCCCAGGAGCCCCCCCACGCCCATCCCGTGGTAGCGGCCGAGGCGATGCCCCAGCGCGTAGGACGCGGGGTCGGAGACGCCGGGCGCGGGCTCGGGAGACTCGGGCGCGAGCGCGCTCAGCTGCTCGAAGCCTCTCCCCGAGATCGCCCCCGTGTCCATGCACGTGTCGTAGTAGCGCACCGCCAGGTTCTGCTTCGAGCTCGTCTCCAGGACGGTCTTGAGCGTGTCCAGGTTCTCTCGCCTGATCACGTCGAAGCTGCGCACGTAGCGAGACCGGTCGCCCGGCAGTTCCGTCGCCTCGAGCCAGCCGCCGCACGCGTACTGGTAGAAGTCCTGGCAGGGGTCGGCCTCCAGATCCATCGCGGCCACGACCTCCTGGGGGACGCCGCTCATGAGCTCGAGCTGTGTCGCCGCCGGGTCGGGATCGCGCGTCGCCGTCGGCGACGAGCAGGCGGTGATCATGGCGAGCGCGAACAGCGAAGAGGGTCTCGTCTTCATGTCTGATCCGTGGTGGTGGTGCGAACGTACGTGACTCACATAGGATGGCGTGGGCCGCCCAGCAAGCGCGGTCGAGGACCTTTGTTGCGTGAGGTGCACAAAGGTTCAGTGTCTATGTTGCGCTGCAACATGGCGTCGGAGCCGTTGTTCACCCCATGGAAACGGTCGACCTCGGGCGTCCTGGACACGCCGGCCTGGGCGGCGCGGGCGCGGCAAGATCAAGAGCAGTCGGAGGAGCGAGTGAGCGTAGACGAGCGCGCGATCTTGGAGCGGCCCACGAGGCTGTTCAAGTACATCGCCGACAGGACGGAGTGGGGTCACAGGGCGCTGGGTCGGCTGTCCCGGCGCGGCTCGATCACCATCGAGGTCGACGGCGAGCCGGTGCGCGAGATCTCGCCACGAGAGCTCGTGTTCGAGGGTGACGTCGTGCGCGTGGAAGGCAGGGCGGTCGCGGGGGCGCGGCCGGGCGCGTCCGACCACTGGGTCCTGAACAAGCCCGAGGACGTGATCTCGACGGCGTCGGACACGCGAGACCGCCCGGACCTCGCGCCCTGGCTCGAGCGCATCGGGCCGAGGGCGTTCCCCGTCGGCCGGCTCGACCGCGAGACCACCGGCCTGCTCCTCATGATCGACGATGGCGACCTCGCCTACATGCTGCTCCACCCGGACTTCCACGCGCGCAAGCGCTACGTGCTCACGATCACGGGGGACGTGTCACCGGAGGACTCGCGGCTCGTGATGATGCTCGAGGGCGTCGACATCGGCGCCAAGGGGGGCGTCCTGGCGCGGGCTGAGTCGGCGGCGGTGTTCGAGCGCGGCCCGGAGCGTTCGATCGTCCACGTCGAGCTCACCGAGGGGCGAAAGAGGCAGGTCCGTAGGATGTGCCGCCACGTGAGGTTTCGGCTCGAGCACCTGCACCGCGACAGGTTCGGGCCGGTCCACCTCGGCGATGTCGCCCCGGGTGAGCTCAGGCGCCTGGGCGAGGGTGAGATCGACGCGCTCTGGGGTTGCGTGGGAGGCCGCGCGGTCCCCGGGGAGCGCGCCGACGCCGCGCTCGTGCGCCACGCGGCGTTCCTTCGCGAGCGCGACGAGCCCAACGCGCGGCTCGAGTCGTGGCTCACGGCGCGCGGCTTGTGGGGCGAGTGAGAGTGTGGTGGTGTGCGCGACGTGAAGCCGTTGATTTCGACACGAGTCGTGGAGGCAGAGATGGATGGAGTGACGCACGCACAGGTGGATGTTGGCGAGGTCGAGCTGCACGTCGCGCTGAGCGGTCCGGAGGATGGACCACTGGTGGTGCTGCTCCATGGCTTCCCGGACTTCTGGTACGGCTGGCGGCGCCAGATCACGGCGCTCGCGCAGGCGGGCTTCCGCGTGGCCGCGCCGGACTCGAGGGGCTACGGGCTCTCGGACAAGCCCGAGGGGATCGAGCGCTACACGCTCGACGCGTTGGCGGGGGACGTCGTCGGGCTCATCGGCGCGCTCGGCCACGAGCGCGCCGACGTCGTCGGGCACGACTGGGGCGGCATGACCGCGTGGCACACCGCCTCGAACCACCCCGAGCGCGTCCGCCAGCTCGCCGTGCTGAACGCGCCGCACCCGCGCGTGTTCGCCAAGGCGCTCAAGACGCTGAGTCAGGCGCGCAAGTCCTGGTACATGATGGCGTTTCAGCTCCCCGTCCTCCCCGAGCTCCTGTTCTCGATGCGTGACTACGAGCTGCCGCGCGGCCTGCTCCGCGCGTCCGGTGCGCGCGGCGCGGATCTCGAGCGCCACGTCGCCGCGCTCAGTCACCCCGGCGTGCTGACATCGGCGGTGAACTACTACCGCGCGATGCGGCTGGGCTCCGGGTCGAGGACCGGCCCCGTGGCCGCGCCCACGCGCGTCATCTGGGGCGACGGCGACCCGTTCCTGGGCGCCGAGATGGCAGACCCTGGAGAGAGCGCCCCCGACAGCGAGGTCTGCGTGGTCTCCCGGGCGCGCCACTGGCCACACTGGGACTCGCCAGACGAGGTCTCCGAGCTGCTCGTGGGGTTCTTCTCCGGAGAGGACGAGTCGTGAAGGTCCTCGAGCTCTTCAGCGGCTGTCTCTTATACACATCTGACGCTGCCGACGATCTACTCTGTGTA
>CAJXPN010000608.1 GCA_913058025.1 uncultured Myxococcales bacterium
CACAGAGTAGATCGTCGGCAGCGTCAGATGTGTATAAGAGACAGGTGTGTACTTCGCCGGGCGTGTGGCGCCCCAGACGACGGTGCGCGCGCCCTACACGTTGGAGGCGATCGAGGGGCTCACCAGGGCGGAGGTGACGTTGCCTCAGGGGGAGGACGGGGCGCCGGGAGGGAAGCTCGTGCTCGAGCGGGGTGAGTCGGGTTGGAGGATCACGTCCCCCTTCGACCACGCGCTCGAGGTGACGAAGGCGAAGACGCTCGACGAGGTCTTCGCCTCGCCCGTGCGCGCCGACGACCTGAAGTTGTCCGACGAGGACGCCCTGAAGTACGGGCTCGACGAGGGGTCCGCGACCACGCTCACGCTGTTCAAGGGCGGCGCGCCCGCGCTCGAGATGGAGCTCGGCGAGATGAAGCTCATCGAGCGTACGCGCGCGACGCGGACGTTCGTGCGCGTGAAGGGCGACGGCGAGATCCGTAGGCTTCAAGCGAACTTGAAGACGCTCACGGACACCGACCTCCCGAACTGGCGCGAGAAGAAGATCCTGTCGATCAACAAGGCGGCGATGGATCGGATCGAGGTGAAGCACGCGGGCGGGCAGGAGTTCACGCTGGGCGTGTCTGCGCCTCCTGGTGAGGGGGAGCGCAACGCGCAGTGGGAGATCCGGGAGCCGAAGACGGCGTGGCCGATCGAGCAGAGCGCGGCGCAGGGGCTGGCGAACTCGCTGGGGAACATGAGCGCGTCGGGGTTCGTCGACGACGGCGACGCGGCCGCGCTCGGGCTCGACCCGCCCCAGTTCAGGCTCAAGGTCCACTCCGACGAGATCGTCGACGTCCAGGCGTCGAAGGTCGGCGAGACGTTCTACGCGCGCGTGGGCAAAGGCGCTCAGATCTTCGAGGTCACGTCGTTCCACGGTGAGCGGCTCACGCGTGGGCTGGCGGGTTACAGGTCGCTGTCGCTGTTCGGGGCGGACCCGGAGGCGCTCACGCGGATCGAGCTGATCGGGCCGGAGGCGGTGAAGCTGAGCAAGGAGGGCGGCGCGTGGAAGGTCGAGTCTCCTGCGGGCGCGGGGCCGCTCGCCGAGGACCGGATGGACTCGACGCGCACGGCGCTGGCGAACCTGAAGGTGACGAGCTGGGCGCTGGGTGAGGAGGCGGCCGAGGCGGCCGCGTCGATCGACGCGGCGCAGGCGGAGCGGTTCGAGCTGCGCGCTGGCGAGTCGTCGTGGTCGGTGGACGTGGGCCCCGCGATCAACGAGCAGGGCGACAGGTACGTGCGCATGGGCGAGGGCGAGGGCGTGGTGTACGCGCTGATCGCGAAGTACAGCGCGCGCAGGATGAGCGCGGGGTTGGGCGCGCTGGTGGTCCCGACCGGGCCCGGCGAGTGAGTCCGAGCGCACCCGACTTCGGCGCGCTGCGTAGCGCGGCGCACGACGTGAGCGTGGAGGGGTGGGGTCTGGTGCGCAGCGCGCTCGAGCACGCCGCGCGCGGCGGGCACGGCAGGTGGGTCGACGAGCAGGCGCTGCCGTACCTGCGAGGGGCGCTGCGGACGTGGCCCGACGAGCTGCTCGCGTTGCCGAACTCGTACCAGCTCACGGGGCGTGAGGTCGACGCGTGGCCGGCGTGGTTCGAGCTCGTGCGGGACGTGGACATGTCTCGCGCGGCGCCGTGGCTGCTCTCGGACAGGGTGATGGACCTGCTGCTGCAGACGCCGCTGCTCGACGGCGCGACGAGGGTGTCGATGGCGGGCCGCCGCCTGGGAGAGCAGAACCTGTCGCGGATGCTCACGTCGCCGAGGTTCGCGTCGGTGCGCGCGCTGGATCTGACGCTGTGTGCGCTGGGGGACGCGGGTGTGGAGTCGTTGGTGGCGCGCGCGGGCGACTGGACCGAGCTCGTGTTGGACAAGAACGGGATCGGTGAGGTGGGCACGAGGGCGCTCGCTGCGTCGGACGTGCTGGGGTCGATGGAGAAGCTGTCGCTGGCGGGGAATCCGGGGCTGGACGTGGTCGAGCTGCTGACGTCGCAGTCGCTGCGCTCGCCCAGGGCGTTGGATTTGTCGGGGTGCCGGGTGGGGCCCGAGGCGGTGGACGCGCTGGTGGAGGCCGATTGGTTGTGTGAGCTCGAGGAGCTCGGCCTGGCGGACAACACGCTGCGGCCGGATGCCTTGATGAGGTTGCTCTCAGCGAGCGGGCTGAGCGGGCTGAAGGTGTTGGGGTTGCGGGGGGCGCCGCTGGGCAGCGTGTGGTTGCCGACGATCATCGAGCGGAGGTCGTTCAGGGGGCTCGAGCGGCTGGACGTCTCGTCGTGCATGCTGCGCAACCCGGACGTGCGCCTGCTGGCGCACTCGGGCGAGTGGCCGGAGCTGCGTCGGCTGAACCTGTCGGGCAACGCGATCACGGACACGGCGATCGGTGACATCGCGCAGAGCGCGCGCTGGCCGCGGCTCGAGCAGCTCGGCCTCTACAACTGTAGGTTCACCTCGCGCTCGACCGTGGGCAAGCTCAAGGAGTCGCCAGGGCTCCCGAGGTTGGCGACGATCTCGCGCTGACGCCGCGCATCATGCCAGGCGTCCTCATACCAAGAGGAGACACACATGACGACGATCCGAAAGGGGGGCTGGATAGCCTCACAGCGCTCCAAGCTCTCGGCCTCTCGCGGGCCTCACACGTCCAACCCGAAGGACTTCTACTACGACGCCGAGTCGGCGGCCGAGCGCTTCGCCGGGTCGGTCTCGGCGGCGGCCAGCGTCCCCGACGTGCTCACCCGCGAGACCGAGCTCGCTCGCTACGGAAACCTCTCCGGGTACGAGGGGATCAGCTGGATGAGCGGCGGGCGCAACTTCACCAAGGAGTACTGGAACCCGCTGGTGGGGCTGTGGGTGGACATGCACGGGCTCGACTTCGCGCTCGACTTGCTGCTCGTGGGCATCGGCGATCCACGCAACGCGAGCTTCATGAAGAGCGAGCTGGCGGCGCCCTGGGTCGGGATGAGGCGTTACCTGTTCGCCGCGACCGAGGATGAGTACGCCGCGGCGAAGGCGCGCGTGGAGCCGATCTTCGAGGACCTCTATGCGCGCTCCTACGCCGGTGCGGGGGATCACGGCATGCGCAGCGCGTGCGAGGTGCTCGCGTTCGCGTTCAGTCGGGGCTCTTCGGAGTGGGCCGACCGCTGCATCGTCGACGGGCTCGATGAGAGCAAGCCGATGGCGAAGTGGACCAACCACGAGGTGCTCGCGGCCGCCACGCTGGACCCGGAGCTCGCGCTGCGCGTGTTCACCGAGCGCAGCAAGTACATGAAGTTGTACTACGTCTTCGACATGGTCGAGTCGCTGGGCGGCGGCGCGCTCCCTGCCTTCGACGCGGTCGTGCCCTACGACTCACGCGCGAAGAAGCGGCTAGCGCAGGCGAGGAAGGTCGCCGAGAAGGTCGCCGCGCTCTGAGGCGCGGCGCGGCGCGGTTTGGCCTGCGTCGTGTGAACGAGAGGGCGCGTGGCGCCACGAACTGGAGGATGTCATGTCGGATCTGTACCACGTCGAGGTCTTGGAGGTGCGCGGAGGCCTCGAACTGAGCGAGGCGGTCGAGCGCGCGGGCGCGCTCGACCTGAACACCAGGAGCGCGGAGAAGCTCCTCGGGAAGGCCGCTGGGCCTTACGCGTGCTGTCAGGTCCGCTTCGCCCGGGATCATCCCGACGCGGACACCTTCGAGCTACTCACGCCTGGCTTCTTGCACCTGCTCCTGAGGGACGTCGTGCCGGCGATCGAGCGCGTGACCCCCGACGACGCCGCAGACCGGTACGCGCGCCGTCGCGCGGTCGGGGTCGGTGCGTCGGGGTGCGTCTACCGGGTCGACGAGGTCACGTCGGACCAGCTGATCCTCACGATCGTGTGCCCGGAGGACGGCGCCCCGAGCGTCGACGCCGCGTACACCTCGACGGCGTGGGTTCCGGACCTGTCTCTTATACACATCTGACGCTGCCGACGATCTACTCTGT
>CAJXPN010000609.1 GCA_913058025.1 uncultured Myxococcales bacterium
CGTCGGCAGCGTCAGATGTGTATAAGAGACAGCCTCGGGCGAGTCCCGCTGCGGCTCCGACGGCCTCGGCGTCGAGTCGTGCAACGTCTCCGGGGTCTACGGCGCAGCCAACCCGTGCCCCATCGGGCGCGTCTGCGCCCAGCAGACCGACCGCGCCGCGTGCATCCAGCCGGTCGTGTGCCAGCCCGGCGAGACCCGCTGCGAC
The DNA here is from genome assembly GCA_913058025.1 of uncultured Myxococcales bacterium. Taxonomy (GTDB): domain Bacteria; phylum Myxococcota_A; class Bradymonadia; order Bradymonadales; family Bradymonadaceae; genus CAJXPN01. The sequence continues at coordinate 206 of CAJXPN010000609.1, forward strand.
GCCTCCGGCCAGCGGATCGAGTGGTGCCGCCCCGACGGGCTGGCCTTCCAGGTCACCGCCGCGTGCGGTCTCGGGGAGTCCTGCGGCGTCATCGGCGGCGTCGTCGGATGCGCCCCGGCCACGTGCCCCGCCAGCGCCGACTTCTGCGCCGGTGGTGAGGTCTGGTCCTGCGGCCCGGACGGCACCCCGGACGGTCAAATCTCCACCTGTGGCGCCGGCGAGGCGTGCGTCGGTGACGGCGCCTCGGCCGCGTGCTCCCCCGTCGTGTGCGTCCCCGGGCGCACGCGCTGCTCGATAGGCGACGGCGCCGTCGAGGTCTGCAAGGCCGACGGCACCGGCTTCGAGACCTCTCGGCAGTGCGCCGGCGCCGAGGTCTGCGTCGACGCGTAGCCGGCTCGCCGACCACGACGACGCGGCGACCGTGAGGATCGTCACGATCCACACCGCGCCGGCGTGGCGCGCGATCCAACGGGCCAGCGCGCCCATCACTGGCGAGTCCGGCTCAAGCGAGCCTCTCGAGGGCCCGGTGGAGGTCGGCGCGCAGGGTGTCGGGGTGGACGATGGCGTCGAAGAAGCCGCGCTCGGCGGCCAGCCACGCGTCGCCGTGCTGTGCGCGCCACTGCGCGCGGAAGGACTCGCGGACCTCGGGGTCCTCGCCCTCGACGTCCGGTCCGAGCGCGACGCGCGCGGCCGCGTCCGCGCCCATCGGCGCGATCTCGGCGAGCGGCAGCGCGAGGCGTAGGTCTGCGGCGGTGGCCATGACGTTGGCGCCGCCGTAGGACTTTCGCAGCGTGACCGAGATCGTGGGGACGGTGAGCCTGGTGTACGCGCGGATCAGGCGCGCGCCCTCGCGCAACACCCCGCCGGCCTCCTGGGCGAGCCCTGGGAGGTAGCCCGGGGTGTCGACGATCGTGAGGACGGGCAGGCCGTGCGTCTGGGCGTAGCGCAGGAACTCCGCGCCCTTGCGCGAGGACTCGATGTCGAGGCAGCCGCCCCGCACCATCGTCTGGCTCGCCATGATCGCCACGCTGCGGCCGCCCAGGCGCCCGAAGTACGTCATGAGGCTGCCGGCGTAGTCGGGCGAGAGCTCGAGCAGGCTGCCCTCGTCGAAGAGCTGGCGCAGGACCTTGCGGCCGTCGTAGGCGCGGCGGGGCGCCGAGGGGATGACCTTGCGCAGCTTCGGGGTCGCGCGCTCCGGGTCGTCCTCGCAGGGGAGGAGGGGGTGGTGTGTGTAGGAGAGGATCGCGCGCGCCCAGTCGAGGGCGTCCGACTCGTTCTCGACGATGGCGTGGCACGAGCCGGTGGTGTGTGCGTGGAGCGTCGAGCCGCCGAGCGCGTCGATGCCGACCTCCTCGCCGGTGACGGTGGTGGTGACGGCGGGGCCGGTCAGGAACATGAAGCTCGCGCCGGCGACCATGGCGGTGAAGTCGGCGAGCTCGGCGTCGTAGGCGGCGGCGCCGACGCAAAGCCCCGGGACGAGCGTGAGGTGAGGGGCGACCTCGCGGTGGCGCACGGTCCACTCCATGACCTCACCCCAGGAGACGATCGCGTGGACGCCCTCGGCGATGCGGGCGCCGTTGGAGTCGGCGATCGTGATGACGGGGAGGCGCCGCCTGGTCGCGCGCTCGAGGAGCTGGCAGCGCTTCTGGGCGCCGGCGGAGCCGACGGCGCCGCGGAGCACGGTCGGGTCGTAGGTGCACACGGCGACGGTCTGGCCGTCGATGGCGCCGAAGCCGCAGATCACGCCGTCGCCCGGGGGGCGGTTCGCGGCGAGCTGGGCGTGGAGGTCGGCGTGCTCGTGGCGGCGGTGGCGGCCGATCTCGACGAAGGTGCCAGGGTCGAGCAGGTGGTCGAGGCGCTCGCGCGCCGTCCACCGACCGAGCCGGCGCTGGCGCGCCTGTCTGGCCTCGCCCCCGCCCGCCTCGGCGCGCGCCTGCTCGAGCTCGAACCGTGCGTCGAGATCGTCACCCATCAGGTCTCCTCCTGGCGCAGCTCGACGAACCCCGCGATGTCGCCGAGGGTCCGCAGATTCTTGTAGGCGTCGGCGCCGTCTTCGATCCCGAAGCGGTGCTTCACGAAGAACGTCAGGTCGACGAGGTCGAGCGAGTCCATGCCCAGGTGGGCGCGTAGCTCGGCGTCGGGAGTGAGGAGCTCGGGGTCGAGCTCGAAGTTCATCGCGACGATCTCGCGGAGCGCCGCCAGGATCTCTTCTCGTGTCATCGTGTCTCTCCCGTGAGGCGAGCGAGGTGTGTGCGCGTGACGTGGCTCTTGGTGCTCATGAGGCGCCCCGCATCGAAAGGAAGAAGCGCCGGACGAGGCGCCGCTGGCGCTTGCCGCTGGTGGTGCGCGGGAGGGAGTTGGGCGGCTGGACGGTGACGTGCGTGAGCTTGACGCCGGTGTCGGCCACGACGCGCCCCTTGATCGCCTGTACGAGCCCCGCGTCCTCGTGCGAGGGGGACTCACAGATCATCACGACCTCCTCGCCGCCCGAGGCTCCTGGCACCGAGAACGCGACGGACTGGCCCTCGCGGATGCCCGGGACGAGCTCGGCGGCGCGCTCGAGGTCCTCGGGGTGGTAGTTCTTGCCGTGGAGGATGATGAGCTCCTTGAGGCGGCCGCAGACGTAGATGCCGCCGTCGACGATGTAGGCGAGGTCTCCGGTGCGCAACCAGGGGCCGCCTTCGTCCTGGACGAGCGCGGCGGCCGTGTCCTCGGGCTTCTCCCAGTAGCCCCTCATGACGCCCGGTCCGCGGACCCAGAGCTCGCCGACGCGGCGCTCCGGGAGAGGCGCGTCGTGCTCGTCGACGACCTGGACCTCGACGCGCGGGATCGGCGGCCCCACGCACGCGACGTGCATGACGTCGGGGTGGTCGGCGGCGACGGCGGTGGCGCGGCCCGAGGCGAGCTCCTCGCGGTCGACGTGGTCGAAGCTTATCGACCCGAGAGGGACGGTGTGGCTGACGCCGACGGTGGCCTCGGCGAGGCCGTAGGCGCCGTGGATGGCGGTCGAGGGGAGGCCGGCGGGGCCGAAGCGGGCGTGGAACGCGCGCACGAGCGACTCGTCGATCGGCTCGCTCCCGATCCCCAGCGAGCGCAGCTTGCTCAGGTCGAGGCCCGCGACCTGGGCGTCGGTCGACCGGCGCATGCAGTGCGCCAGGCCGAGGTTCGGGCTGTGGGTGAGGGTGACCCCGTGGCGAGAGATGGTCTCGAGCCACAGCCCCGGGTCGTGCAGGAACGTCGACGGCTCCATGACGTAGAAGGCGACCCCGCGCATGACCGCGACCAGCAGCTCCGCGATCAGCCCCATGTCGTGGTAGAATGGGACCCAGCTCGCCATCGCCTCGTCCTGGGTGAACGCGCAGGCGATCGTCGCGTCGAACGCGTTGGAGGCCAGGTTCCCGTGCGTCAGGATGACCCCGCGTGGGCGAGAGGTCGACCCGGAGGTGTACTGCAACAGGGCCGGGCGCTCTGGGTCCGACGGGACCGGCTCGGCGAGCTCGGGGCCATCGATGGGGCCCTCGAGGCCGATGACCTTCGCCTGGCCGCTCAGGCCGTCGAAGTCGGCGACCTCATCGAGCGCGGGCCAGCCCAGGTAACGACGCCTGCGGCGACACTACTGATCTGCGCTCCAGCCTTTCCTGTGGTGAGGTCTATGCCACTGTGGAAACTGAGCTTTCCGGTTATCGGATCGGGTCGCTTGCCGAAGGGCGAGGCTATCCATGCATCCTCGATCTGTCTCTTATACACATCTCCGAGCCCACGAGACAGGCAGAAATCTC
>CAJXPN010000610.1 GCA_913058025.1 uncultured Myxococcales bacterium
GTAGATCGTCGGCAGCGTCAGATGTGTATAAGAGACAGCGAGAGGGGAGCCGCCGGGCCTGCTCCGTTCTTGCCGTATCACTCGACGCGCTCCCTCCCCACATGCGACCATCCGTCGTCGACTTCGACGCGCCCGACGTCGGCGTGAACACTCCTCGCCAGGTGAAGTCATGCTGACCCTGCTCTCCTCTCCATCGACGGGGCTCACCGAGCCTGGCGCTCTGCTCACCATGCTCGTCGTGATCGCGTCGATCGCGAGCGCGATCTACATGCGCACGAGGGTGACGTACCTCGGCCCGCTCTTGAAGCTCCTCGAGGACGAGTTCGAGCTGAAGAAGCGCCTCAGCGACGGCGTCTACGTCGGCACGTTGGCGGGGCACGGCGTCGGAGTAGACGTCCAGACCGCCACGGACGAGGTAGGCACTCTGTTTCTTGCGAGGCTGGTGATCCACATCGAGGGCCTCGAGCACGGCGCGCCGCTGGGCGCCAGCACCCGAGTCCCGCTGGACACGACGAAGCTCATGTACGCCGCCCCGCTCGAGCCCTACGTGCTCTCGGCGGCCACGCCAGAGCTCACGCGCAGGCTCCAGCAGCTCACCTTCTGGACGGGTACCTACCCGACGGCAGGCGGCCTGCGGATAGAGATGCGCGTCGGCCAGCGTGAAGGCGCGCTGGAGTTCGAGAGGGTCCGGCTGGCCGTGGTGACCTGCGTGCGCGCGGCGCGTACGCTCCTCGAACACTGGCCGGCTACCGAGGACTTGCCCAGGCGGCTCGCCGAGCGCGCGCGGGCGGAGGCGACCTCGACGCCGACGCGGCAGCAGGCCGCGAGACACCTCGTGACCTCGTACGCGAGCTCCGCCGAGGCGCTCGCGCTCGCCGCGGACCTCGACGGGCTCCCTCTCGACGTCCAGGCCGAGTGCTACGCGGTGGGTGTGGGGCCGGCGATCGATCTCTCCGACGAAGCGAGGCGCGTCGCCCTGAACAGAGTCGCCATGGAGTCCCGCGAACCAGAATCCCGGGCGAGCTCGGCCCTCAGGGAGCGGTACGCCTGGGCGACCCTCCACGACCCCGAGGTGTCTCCCGAGCTCCGCAGGCTCGGCGCGACGCGCGCCTGTGGAGACGCCCTCGCCCCCGAACCCGGCCCCGAGCGCGACAGAGCGCTCACCGCGTTGTTCACCAGCGAGGCCCCCCCGGCGAACCCCTTCGAGCTCTACGCCGCGCTCTCCGAGGGAGGCTGGCGCCCCAGCGCAGGCGCGCGCATCGAGCTCCTGGACCAGACCCAGGATCAGCTCATGGAGCTGATGCTGCGTCACCTCCAGAAGCGCGAGCTCGACGACGAGGACGTGACGCTGCTTCGTGAGCTCGTCCGACGGGGCGCGGACATGCGCGCCATGTCACTCTTGCGGAGCGCGGGCGCCGAGCTCCCGGAAGGAGGACAGCTCACCATCGCCGAGGACGACTCCTCGCGTGGCGGCCTCACCGCGGCCGCGCCCCAGGGGGGGCTCGAGGAGGTCTGAGCGCCCTGCCCTCCCAGCACGCCGCGCGGCAGACCGCTTCAGCCTGGGAAGAAGAGCCGGAACTCGGAGCCGACGCCGGGCTCGCTCTCGAGCGTGAGCGTCCCGCCGAGGCGCTCGGTCAGCGCGCGGGTGATGGTGAGGCCGAGGCCGCTGCCGTCGTTCGAGTTCGCGGCGCCCTCGAGCTTCTGGAAGCGCTCGAAGATGCTCGCGTGCTCGGCCTCGTCGATGCCCAGGCCCGTGTCGGCGACCGCGAACTCGACGCCGCCATCACGCGCGCTCGCGCGCAGCGTCACGGTCCCCTCGTGGGTGAACTGGCACGCGTTGTCGAGCAGGTGCTCCAGGCACGTCGCCAGCATCTTCGGATCGGTCGTCACGGTGTCGAGGTCGCGCTCGAGCACGAGGCCGTTCCCGTTGAGCGTCGCGGTGGGCTCGTAGACCACGCGCAGGCGATCGAACAGCGCACCGACCTCGACCTCGCCGCGCTCGATCTGGACGGTGCCGCGCTCGAGCGAAGACAACGTCAGGACGTCGTCGATGAGGCGGAGCAGGTGGCGGCCCGAGTCGTTGATGTGTTCGATGTCGCGCCGATGAGGCTCGAGACCTTCCGAAAAGTCGGCCTCCTCCAACAAGAGCTCGGCGTAACCGAGGATCGTGTTGAGGGGGGTGCGCAGCTCATGGGACATCGTCGCGATGAACTGAGACTTCGACTGGTTCGCGAGCTCGGCGGCGTCGCGCGCGACCTCGAGGTCCTGCTGCGCGCGCACGGACGCGATCAGCGCGTCGTTGGCGTGGCGCCTCGCCGACTCGAAGGCCCACCCCATACAGAACAACGTCACCGTGAACATCGACGTGATCATGAGCAACGGCCTCGGCCCCACGATCGTGGCGGGCGGGACGTCGACCCCGAGCGAAGGGAACGAGAAGACCAGCGCGAGCTGCGCGAGCAGCAAGACGAGGTTGAAGAGCGCCCAGCGCGTGCCCAGCAAGAACATCGTGATGAGCGGCGCCAGCGCCAGCCAGTAGATCGACCGAGACGCGATCCCGCCGAGAGGGAAGATCACCGGGATCGTCATCAGGCACAACCCGAACGCCATGAGGAGAGACGCGGCGCGCACGTTCCCCCAGAGCCTCAACGCGACGAGGCTGGAGGCCCCGCAGGCGAACGCGACGCCTGGCGTGGCCCAGAACGGGTGCGACCAGGGGTAGTGCCAGAACAGGTAGGTCGCCAGGGTGGCCATCGCGGCGATGGACAGGCTGATGCCGCCGGTGACCCTCGCGCGGCGGAGCACCTCGGGAGAGGCGTCGCCGAGCAGGCGAGGGTGGATGAGGCGATCAGCCCACCTTCTCAGCCCCATCGAAGCGTTCGCCTCTTCGTGCATCATGTCCACGCGTGTCCAAGGGAGCGCGGCCACGGCCTCGCGCTCAAATGTGTTGCCGCTGTCGCCGAGTGGTCATCCGGCGCGTCGGAGCAGCGCTGCGGACGTCGCCGGCCACATCGGATGATACGTATGCTCGGCCCCCCGTCCAGAACGACGCGATCATTCGGGCGTAACCACACGAAAACTCCACATTCATGGCAACGCGACGCCGACTCCTGTCGATAACCCTTCCAGCAGGATCCAACGAACCCCCAAGGAGACGAGATGAAGTCGCTCGAACTGCTCATTTCGCTGCTGTGCCTCACCCAAACAGGGTGTGGACTGAGCGGCCTGTACGCCAGCATCCCCCCGTACGAGGCTGATGACGATGTCGGCCAAGACGAAGACGCTGGCGGCGTCGTAGAGGGCGACGTACTCCCCGAGTTCGACCTCGAGGCCCCCGCCAACCTTCGAGCGAACGGCTCGCCGCAGGGAGTGGAGCTCCAATGGGACGCCGTAGAAGGAGCATCTGGGTATGAGGTTCGCGTAGAGGGGGCCTGGTTCGAAGCGGGCTCCGAGCCGAACTACCTCGACGAGGACGCGCCACTCGGCAGCCTCGCTGGCACGCTCGTCGCTGTCGCGTCCGACGCCACCGCCCGGGAACACGTCGCCCTCACCGCGACCTCGAACCTCGCCGCGGTACCTGGCGCGTCTCGCACCTACCTGGTCCGCGCTACCCGAACTGGCGAGTTCAGCCCGTCCTCCGTCGAGGTCACCGGCGCGCGTGCTCCTGGCACGATCACCTATACGTGGCGACGCGCAGCAGACGAGCCTGCAACATCCTTCGAAGACCTCACCGACTCCGACGGCCTCAACCATACGGACCCCGGCGCCAAACCTGACGGCTCTCGATCAACATATCGTGTCGTCGCTCGGGCCGAAGGAGCAGAGTCAGAGGTCGTCTCGAACGACGATGAAGGCTGGAGGCTCGCGGCGGTTCAAGTCGCAGTGGGCGCAGCACACAGCTGCGCGCTGCTCTCGAACGGAGTGACCGTGCAAGTAGAATGTTGACGACTTAGATGCCGTCGATTTCGTCACGTTCG
>CAJXPN010000611.1 GCA_913058025.1 uncultured Myxococcales bacterium
GATCTACACAGAGTAGATCGTCGGCAGCGTCAGATGTGTATAAGAGACAGAGCAGTGAGAGCGCCGCGGCGAGCGCGAGGATGGTCTTCGTGTTCATGGAGCGGTTCCTGTGGTGTTCATTTCCATGAGGTTAGCGGGGCATCGGGTCCGCGTCGAACGTCATCGATGTGCGGCTGAAGGCGACGCCTTACACACAGCCGAGCCAAGGTAATTATCTTTTTTTGATAAATTGTTTGTTTTTATCAAAAAAGATAATTACCTTGGCTTCAGCCGAGGAGGATGCGCCCCACGGCAACGAACACGGGAGTACGCGGATGGTCTGGAATCGAGATTTGGAGAAGGGAGAGCTCGAGGAGCGCCTCATCTACTCGCTCTTGAGGCCGGCGGTTCGTCTGGCGATGCGATCGAGGCTCCCGATGAAGGAGCTGATCCGCCTCGCCAAGATCGCGTACTTCCAAGAGCTGCGCGCCGTGGGGCTGACGCTCCAGGAGACCGCGGACGCGCTGGACGCGAGCCTGCCGACCGCGGCGAGGCTGTCGAAGGACCTCAAGCGCAACTTCTTGCGCCCCGAGCTCGAGCATCAGCTCCCGCAGCGCCTCGAGTTCATGTTGTGGGCGGGGCCGCTGAGTCGGGCGCGGCTTCATCAGGTGCTCACGGACCATCCTCCACACGACGTCGACGAGGCGCTCGAGGCGATGGTGAAGGAGGGTCGAGTGGCCAAGGTCGAGGGCGGCGACGCCTTCGAGCTCCAGGCGCCCAAGGTGAGGATGGTCTCGGACGAGTGGTACGCCCGGATCGGGAGCCTGAACCACATCCTGGACAACCTGAGCCAGACGGTCACCACGCGCTTCTTCGACACCGAACCGAGTCAGCACGCGTTCGCGCGAAACCTGAACCTGCGCGTCCCGAGCGCGATCCTCGACCGGCTCCATAGGCTCTACGAGGAGGTGCTCTGGCCCTCGCTCGTGGCGATCGACGAGGAGTCGGTCGACCAGGACGACGTCCACGACGTCCGACTGACCTTCTTCTGGCACGCGAAACCCCAAGAAGATTCGCCCGACGGGCGATGAACACCAACCGTATCGTATGAGGTAGATCATGACGTTTCGACACATCCCAGCGCTCATTCTCACGCCCCTCTTCTTCCTGTCCGCCTGTGGGCCGGCCACGACCGCCGTCGACTGCGGCGACGGTGAGTCCTTCGAGGCTGGCGGCGAGACCTACTGTGTGTACCGGTCTGCGATCACCGAGGAGGGCTTCACGTGCCCGTCGGACGTGTCCACGGGCAGGCGCCTGGAGGGCCTCGTGGTGTGCTCGAGCGGCGGCGGAGAGATCCCTGCGGAGTTCTTCGACGCCCTGCCCGGCCGGTTCCCCGACGAGCCGCTCCCCACGGGGGAGTGCGTCAACGTGCTGTGCGACCTCGACTCGCTCTGTCGCGGGGGGTCGTGCGCGGTCCCTCAGACCGAGGAGACGTGCCTCGACGCGTGCGGCGACGGCTGCCCGGCGCCAGGTGAGCAGCCGTGCGCCTCGGATGGCCAGAACTACTGCAACACCTGCACGATCGAGTGCAAGGGCCTGACCGTCGCCGAGGACGCATCGACCTGCGACCAGCAGACCGAGCAGGAGTGCCTCGACGCATGCGGAGACGGATGCCCGGCGCTCGAGTTCCAGCCGTGCGCCTCGGACGGAGAGCTCTACTGCAACGGGTGCACGATCGAGTGCAAGGGCCTGACCGTGGAGGCGGACTCGTCGACCTGCACCGAGTGACGCTTGCGTACCGCCGAGGCATCGAGAGGAGCCGTCGCCAGGAGGCGACGGCTCCTCTCATTCTCTGGCGTGTTCGATGTGACGTGCGACGCGGACGCCGGCGGCAGGCACGGAGTCAGCGGTGCACGACCGGCTCGAGCAGCGCGAGCTTGCCGGCCATCGAGCTGATGGCGCGGACCTGAGTCTCCAGGGAGCTGATGGAGCGTTGGGCGTTGGCGTCCTTGCCCTCGCGGGTGGCCTTCTTGGCGGCGGCGAGGTGTGTCAGAGCGTTCGCGTGGTGGCTCTGGACCTTGGCGATGTGTTCGCGGGCGGTCCTGGTCTTGCCGGTGACGGCCCTCGGGTTGAGCGCGCTCGAGAGCGCCCTGGAGTTGCTCTCGATGACGTCGAGCCTGGAGCCCAGGGATGTGAGCCTGTTGGTGAGGGCGGCTCCCGACTTGGTCTTCGCGTCGCTGATGTCGCGCAACGCCGCGTCGCTGTCGTCGATCAGCTTGGCGCGCTTTGTGTCGAAGGCGGAGTGGTCGCCCCCGACGACCTGAATGAGCGCCGACGCGCGGGCGGGGCCGTTGCTCTGCGGCGTGGGGGCGGTGCGCGTCGTCACGTTGGCGCGCATGGGGTTCTTTCCGCGCCGCTGCGCGGACGCGGACGTGGTGGTGAGTGAGAACGCGGCGGCGAGCATGATGATCAGGGCCTTCGACTTCATGGGTGTCCTCTCGTGTTGGTGACGATCGAAGTATCCGCGCGAGGCACGGGTCGAGCCAATGACATGGGGGCGAGCGCCGAGGATGTCATCCACGAGGTAGGCTATGACATCCTCGCCTCCTTTGACGGCGCCCACGCCACGCGCGATGATGGCGCCACGTCGAAGAGACCCACACCGAACCGAGCCAAGGATCACCCATGAGCTGGTGGATCATCGCGCTGGCCGTCGTAGGAGCGTCGATCGTCTTGATCGCGCTCTACGACTTGACCCAGCGCAAGCACGCCATCCTCCGTAACTTCCCGATTTTGGGACACTTTCGCTACATGCTCGAGGCGATCGGCCCGGAGCTGCGCCAGTACATCGTCACGTCGAACGACGAGGAGCGGCCGTTCAGCCGCGACCAGCGGAGCTGGGTGTACGCGTCCTCGAAGAAGCAGAACAACTACTTCGGGTTCGGCACGGACAACGACCTGGAGTCCTCGCCCAACCACCTGATCGTGAAGCACTCGGCGTTCCCGGTGCAGGAGGCGGTCAAGGGAGACGAGGACTACGACCCGATGCATCCGGTGCCCGCGTCGAAGATCCTCGGGGGCTGGCGTGAGCGCCCGAAGGCGTTCAGGCCGGCGTCGTTCGTGTCGATCTCGGCGATGAGCTACGGGTCGTTGTCGTCGCGCGCGGTGGAGGCGATCAACCGCGGCTGCGCGCTCTCGGGCGCGCTCCACAACACCGGCGAGGGCGGCATCTCGCCCCACCACGACCACGGCGGCGGGCTGATCTACCAGCTCGGCACGGGCTACTACGGCGCGCGCGACGGCGAGGGGAAGTTCTCGATGTCGATGCTCAAGGAGCGCGTGGAGCAGCACGACGTGAGGGCGATCGAGATCAAGCTCTCGCAGGGCGCCAAGCCGGGCCGCGGCGGCGTGCTCCCCGGGGCCAAGGTCACCGCGGAGATCTCGAAGATCCGCGGCATCCCGATCGGGAAGGACTGCCTGAGCCCGGCGTCGCACCGGGCGTTCCGTTCAGCCGACGAGCTGCTCGACTTCGTCGAGTCGATCGCGGCCGAGACGGGGCTGCCCGTGGGCATCAAGTCGGCGGTCGGCCAGATGAACTTCTGGGAGGACTTGGCGAGCCTGATGGCCAAGGGAGACCGCGGCGTGGACTACATCGCCGTGGACGGCGGCGAGGGGGGCACGGGCGCGGCGCCGCTGGTGTTCTCGGACCACGTGTCGCTGCCCTTCAAGATGGGCTTCTCGAGGGTCTACGGCGTGATGGCCGAGCACGAGCTCAACGACAAGATCCTGTTCCTGGGCGCCGGGAAGCTCGGCTTCCCGCAGCACGCGCTGTTCGCGTTCGCGATGGGCTGCGACATGATCGCGGTGGCGCGCGAGGCGATGCTGTCGATCGGGTGCATCCAGGCGCAGCGCTGCCAGACGGGCCACTGCCCGACGGGCGTGGCGACGCAGAACAAGTGGCTGATGCGCGGGCTCGACCCGACGGACAAGGC
>CAJXPN010000612.1 GCA_913058025.1 uncultured Myxococcales bacterium
ACACGAGGTAGTCCTCGAAGGTCGTCTCGAACCGGCGCTGCTTCGCCGCGCTTCGGATGTAGTAGTCGTGGTTGCCAGGGACCACGCTCAGGTTTTGTGGGGAGCCGGGGACGCCGTCCAAGAGCGCGCGCGCGGCCTCGAACTCCTCGGCGAGCGCGAGGTTGGTGAGGTCGCCAGAGACGCAGATGTGATCGACGCCCAGCTCCATGACCTTGTCGAGCGCGCGCTGCGCCAGGTCGCTGCGGTGGGCCTTTCGCCGGTGCAGCAGCAGGTTCGTCCCGCCCAGGATGCGCTTGTTGAGGAACTTCCATGGGCGGAACGCGCCCATCGCGAAGACGTGGATGTCGGAGAGGTGGGCGAGCTGCACTCGAGGCTCCTTCGAGGGGGGCGTGTCCGAGGGCGCTCAGGCGCCTCCGGTGACGACCGAGAACCTAAACAAGCAAGGGCAGGGGAGCAAGGAGCGCGACGGCCCGAGGGTCGTCATCCGCCTCACTGCCTCGCCTTGCGCCTCATGCTCACGTTCATCAGCAGCCCGAGCCCGATCATCACGGTCATGAGGTTAGATCGCCCGTAGCTCATGATCGGCAGCGGCAGCCCGACCACCGGGAGCACGCCCGTGACCATCCCGAGGTTCACGAACACGTGCCAGAAGATGAACGCGGCGATCCCCACCCCGATGTGTGAGCCGAAGCGGTCCGTGGACTGGGACGAGATCTTGAGCGCCCACACGATCAGCGCCATGTACACCGCCAGCAGGATCAGCATCCCGACGAAGCCGTGCTCCTCGCCCCAGTTCGCCGCGGCGAAGTCGTTCTCGTGCTCGGGGACGAAGCCCTCCTGGATCTGGGTCCCCTGGAGGTGGCCCTTGCCCCACGATCGCCCCGATCCGAACGCGATGATCGACTGGCGCACCTGCCAGTCCTGGCCGTAGTCGTCCTTCTCCAGCGAGAGGAACGAGCGCACTCGATCCTTCTGGTACTCCTTCATCCCGAAGGCCCAGCCGAAGGGCAGCGAGAGCGCGATGACCGCCCCGAGCGCGATGAGGCTCTGCGTGCGCACGCCCTCGAAGAGCACCATCGTCATGAAGATCGCCAGGATCGTCAGCGACGTGCCCAGGTCCGGTTGGTTGAGCACGAAGCCCACGCCGAGCACCACGAGCGCGAAGAGTCGCCACAGGTCGCTCAGCCCGTAGGCCTCCTCTCGCTCGCGGTCGTTGAAGAAGCGCGCGGTGATGAGGATCACGCCGATCTTCAGGAGCTCGCTCGGTTGGAGCAGGAAGAGGCCGAGGTTGATCCAACGCCTGGAGCCGTTGAGCTCGGTCCCGAAGAGCGCGACCGCCGCCAGGAGCATGATGACGCCTCCATAGGCGACGTAGGACCACCGGTCGAGCACGCGCGTGTCCACCAGTGAGATCACGGTGATGACGCCCAGGCCCATGGCGAACGCGACCGCCTGGGCGACGTGGTAGTCCACGCCCCCTGCGGCCACGCCTGCGCTGTACAGGTTCACCAACGCGATGGAGGCCAGTGCCCCCAGGATCGCGAGCAGCGGCCAGTCCACGCGCAACAGGAGGTTGTCTCGTTTGCTTCGTCTCGTGGTGCTCATCGCGCCTCCTCCTGGTCGGTCGTGCCTGCGTCGAGGTCGTCGGCCGGGCCCGCGTCGGGCTCGTCTGGTGCCATCGGCTCCTCGAGCCCCTCTCCGGCGAGCTCGCTGACCTTCTCGGTCAGCGAGAGGCTCTCTTCGTCGCGGTTGAAGTAGGCGTCGTAGATGTCCATGGCCACGGGCGCGGCGTCGGAGCCGCCGTGGCCGCCGTGCTGGAGGAAGACGACGATGACGATCTCGGGGTCCTCGGCGGGCGCGTAGCTCGCGAACCAGGCGTGGTCGCGGAAGCGGAACTCCTTGTCGCGGTTGTCGATGCGCACGCGGCCTATCTTGTGGACCTGAGCCGTGCCGGTCTTGCCCGCGATGGAGACCCCCTCGAGCGCGACCTTGTGGGCGGTGCCGTCCTCGTGTGAGACGACGTCGACGAGCCCCGCTCGAATCGTCGCCAGGTGCTCGGGCGACATCTCGACGCGCTTGCGCACACGCGGAGGGTACTGGAAGAGCGTCTCGCCCTCGCGCGTGCGGACCTCGTTGAGCAGGCGCGGGTAGTGGAGGTCGCCGCCGTTGGCGATGGCCGCGTAGGACATCGCGATCTGGAGCGGGGACGTGAGCGTGTCGCCCTGACCGATGACAGTGTTCAGCGCGAAGCCGTACTGGTAGCCGTCGGGGCCGTGCTTGCGGTGCCACTCCTTGGTGGGGACGCGGCCAGCGGACTCGTTGTTGATGGCGACGCCCGTGGGCTCGCCGAAGCCGAACCTGTAGGCGTACTGCGCGAGCGGGTCGATGCCGAGCTGCTCGGCGACCCTGTAATAGTAGACGTCGCAGGAGCCTCGCAGCGCCTCGCGCACGTTGGTGTGCCCGTGGCCTGCCCGCTTCCAGCAACGGAAGCGGCGCCCACCGAATCGGTAGTAGCCGCCGCAGTAGACCTCCTCCTCCATCTGCATCAGACCCTCCTCGAGCGCAGCGAGCGACCCGACGATCTTGTAGACCGACCCGGGGAAGTACGAGCTCACGGTCTTGTCGAGCATCGGCTTATAGGGGTCGTTGTCGCTGCGCAGCTTCTCCTGGGTGGAGAGCCGACCGGTCCACGAGTTCGGGTTGAACGAGGGCTTCGAGTACAGCGCGAGCACGGAGCCGTCGCGCGGGTCGATGGCGACGACGGCGCCCGCGGCGCGGCCGGCCATGGCGCGGTCGATGATGAGCATGAGCTCGGCGTCGATCGTGGTCACGAGGTCACGCCCTGCGATCGGGCTGACGCGCTGGTACTCGCCGATGAGGAACCTCGTGGCGGCCTCGTCGCGAGGCTGCCCGCGCGCGTCGACGACCTGGCGCTCGACGCCTGGCGACCCGCGCAACGTGGCCTCGTACTCGCGCTCCAAGCCCATCCTCCCGATGTAGTCGCCTGGCTTGTAACCGAATCCGCCGAGGCGCTCGAGCTCCGAAGACGAGACCTCCCCGAGGAAGCCGACCGCGTGCGCGCCGACCTCGTTCAGTGGATAGATACGGTGCGCCTGCGGTCTGACCTCGACCCCTGGCGTCTCCATCCGGTTCGCCTCGAGCAGCGCGACCTGCGTCCGCGTGATGTCGCGCCGGACGACGATCTCGGAGACGTTACGCTGCAGCTTCTTGCGCACCCGCTCGAGCTCTGAGTGCGTGAGGTTCAGCGTCTTCGCCAGCGCCTCGAGGCCGCGCTCGGGGTCGTGCTTCTTGAAGATGCGCGGCGTGAGCACGACGTCGAAGGAGGCCCGGTTGTCCGCCAGGATAACGCCCCTGGAGTCGTAGATTCGCCCGCGCGCGGGCTTGATCTCGATGTCCCTGATGATGTTCTGGGTCGACGCGCGCCAGTAGTCCTCTCCGTCGAGGATCTGGAGGGACCAGAGCCTGCCGATGAGGATGGAGAACGCGACGATGGCAGCCAGGAACAGCCACACGTAGCGTGACTGGTATCGGCTCGAGTTGCCTCTGTCGGGTGCCGCAGTGGACATGAACACGTCTCGGATAAGAGTTGTTGGTGGCAGGACAGGACGTCAGTCGAGCAGATCCGAAGCGTTGCGCCGTGGGTCGAAGGCGCGCTCGAGGCGCCCGAGCGACCACACGAGGACCGCACACACGGGCGCGGCGGTCAGCGCGGCCTGGGGGGCCGTCACGATCACCGCGTGGGAGAGGGGCGTCTCGTCGCCCATCATCTTGAGCATGACCCACTGCGCCGAGTGCGAGGTCAGCGCGCCCAGGACCCCCGCGCCGGCAGCGAGCATGGCCTGACCACGGCGCGCGTCGAGCGCGCTCCGCGCGAGCCGCAGCAACAGGAAGACCTGTCTCTTATACACATCTCCGAGCCCACGAGACAGGCAGAAATCTCG
>CAJXPN010000613.1 GCA_913058025.1 uncultured Myxococcales bacterium
TCTACACAGAGTAGATCGTCGGCAGCGTCAGATGTGTATAAGAGACAGCACCGCAAGCCCGTGAAGATGCCCTGGACGCGTCGCGAGCTCACTGCAGAGCTCGTGCACGCGCGCCAGGACCTCCTGGGTCTCGAGCTCGTCGCGATCACGCCCGACGGCGTGATGTTGCGCAACGGCTCAGAGCGCGAGCTCCACGCCCTGACCTTCGACATCCGCCTGCTCGATCGAGGTGGCGGGCTCGTGTGGTCGGACACGCCCAGGACGTTCGGCCACAAGGAGCCGCCCATGCGACCCGGTGACGTGCTCACGGTCACGCACCATCAGGGCGGGAAGCTCAAGAAGGCGGGCCGGGGGAGCGTGGAGGTCGTCGTCCGGGGGGCCGCGACGCTGCCCACCCCCGAGGGGGGCTACCCCGACCCGACTGAAGCGTCGCTGGCGTGGCCCGCGGGCCAGCCCAAGGGCGTCGAGTTGTCCGTGCTCCAGCGCTCCAGCGTCCCGCGCGACGACGCCTGCCGACACGACGTGGTCGTGGAGAACGTCGGGGCGCGCGCGCTCGACACGCTCGACATGAAGCCGCTGGGCGGGGAGCGCTTCCTGGGGGCCAACGGCGAGGTCAACGTGTACTACGACCCGGCCTTTGAGCCCGGCCAGCGCCGCCACCTGCTCGTCGACGCCCCTTGCGGGGCGCTCGCGTTCGAAGTCGAGCGCGCCACGATGGACGATTGAGCGCGCCACGGGCCTCCCGGACTATTCGAGCATGCAGCCCCACAGGCTGTCGGACTCGCGCCAGGCGCGGGCGCGGGCGCCCCTCTTGCGGTACATGCCGAACCCGACGCTCAGGCGGGTCAGCGCGCGCAGGTCCGGTGAGTCGATGAGCCTCCGGGTGGCTGGCTTGCTGAGGTTGCGCTCGAGGCCGAGGCAGGCCAGCGACCCCAGGCTCGCGGAGTTCGCCAGCGCCTTCGCCGCCGCCTCCCCGAGCCCGTTGCTGGAGACGTCGAGGGTGACCAGCGCCCCCAGATGCTCCGAGGCCGCCAGCGCCTGCGCGCCGCCGTCCTCGATGCCGTTGTTCCCCAGATCGAGTCGCTCCAACATGCCCAGGTGAGGTGACGCCGCGATCGCGCGCGCGCCCGCGCTCCCGATCGCGTTGGACGAGACGTCGAGAGTGACCAGCGCGCCCAGGTGTGGTGAGGCGGCCAGCGCCGTGACCCCATCGTCTCCGATCTCGTTGCTGGAGAGCCCGAGCGAGGTCAGCGCGCGCAGCTTCGGTGCGCCCGCGAGCGCCAGGATCGCCTCGACCCCACAGCGGTTGGACCTCAGGTCGAGTCGAGTCAGCGCGCTCAGGCTATCCGAGGCGGCCAGCGCCGCGATCCCCGGCGCGCCGACGCCCGCGTTCACGAGCTCGAGCGAGGTCAGCGCGCCCAGGTGTGGCGATGCGGCAAGCGCACTCACCCCCTCGGCCCCGATCTCGTTGCCGTAGAGGTTCAACGAGGTCAGCGCGCCCAGGCTCGGTGAGGCGGCCAGCGCGCGGGCCCCCTCCTCGCCGATCCCGTTGGAGGAGAGGTCGAGCGAGGTCAGCGCGCCCAGGTGCTCCGAGCGCGCCAGCGCGCCCGGGTCTTTGAACTCGACGAGGCCCAGCTTGAGCTCGAACGGGGCGTGCGGGGCGATCTGGCGGGAGCGCTCGAGGGCCTCGAGGCTGCCGAGCGTGGCCAGGGGGGTGGTGAAGTGGTGGGTGAATCCGTGCATGTACGGCACCCAGTGTTCGGCGTAGTCGGCCGGGTCGCGCCGGTGCGCCGCGCGCATCGACGACCAGAGCCTGGCGCGGGCCAGCTCATCGAGTGACTCTCGCTGCATCATGCTTCGCAGCTCTCCAAAACCGACTGTCTGCGTCATCTGTTCTCCCTGGGATTCTGTCCGTCGACACGAGGCCTTCGTCTCCCGCTGCCTCTCTACGGGGCGCCAGGAACTCGCGGGGGCTAATATACATACGACCGGGGGAGTGGGCACAGCGGGCCCTACGGGAGCCCAGGGCGCTTCTTGGCCCTCCCTGGCGTGCGGTACGGGCGCCCTGGCGAGCCGGCGCCCGCTGCGGCGCGTCGCGCTCAGCCGTCGCCGAGCCTGCGCGTCTCGCCTGCGCGGCGGGAGGGGCGCGTGACGTCGGGCCTCCTCTCGGCCTCCTCGTCGACGCGCGTGGAGTCGTCGAGGCTCACGCGGGGGTCGAGCGCGACGCCGTGCCGGGCGTAGAAGTCCCGGGCGTCCTGCTCGGACCATGGCTCGGAGACGGGGCAGGCGCGCAGCGCCGCGGCGAGCGCGTCGGCGTCGGCGTATCGCGCGCGCGGATCCTTGGAGAGCAGGCGCAGGACGATCGCCTCGAGCTCGTGGGAGAGCGGCCGGGCGCGGCGCTCGCTGGGAGGCGCGGCGGTCTCGTCGGTGTGGAGCGCGAGCGTCATCATCGCCGACTCGCCCCGGAAGGGCGGATCTCCCGTGAGCAGGAAGTAGGCGACGCAACCGAGCGCGTAGAGGTCGGCGCGGCCGTCGACGGTCGCGCCCTCGATGATCTGCTCGGGGGAGATGTACGTCGGGGTCCCGGAGATGGTGCCCGGGACCGTGAGGTCCTGGTCGTCTGGCCCAGCCGAGGGGTTGGTCGAGGCGTCCGGGAGCGTCTTGGAGGTCCGCACGAGGCCGAAGTCGAGGATCTTCACGACGTCGAGGGCGCGGCCCTGGCGGCACACCATGATGTTGGCGGGCTTGACGTCCCGGTGGATCATGCCGGCGGCGTGCGCCTCGCCGAGGGAGTCGCACGCCTGGAGGAGGATCGCGCGGACGCGGCCGTCGGGGAGCACGCCGTGTCGCTCCACGAGCGTGACCAGGTCGAGCCCCTCGAGCAGCTCCATGACGTAGTAGAAGGCGCCGTCTTCGGTGCGGCCGAAGTCGTAGATGGAGATGGTGTGGGCGCTGGTGAGCTGGGCCGTGGCGCGCGCCTCGCGCTCGAAGCGCGCGAGCGCGAGGTCCTCCTCGTGGTGGTCCCCGAGCATGCTGGGCTTGATGCGCTTGATCGCCGCGGGCATCGCGAGCAGCTCGTGGCGCGCGAGCCAGACGTCGCCCATGCCACCCTCCCCGAGCTTGCGCTCGAGGACGTAGCTGCCGAGGCGGTCGAGGTCGCGCGAGAGCTCCTGGAGGGCGCGCGCGCGGCGCAGGTTGCGCGTGATCACGAGCAGCGAGACCACGCCGCAGATCCCTATCGGGATCGCCGCGGCCAGCCCCGCCTCCGCCGCGGCGATCGCCGAGATCCCCCCGTAGGTCCCGAGCGACCACGCGATCGCCACGGCCACCGGCCCCGCGATCGTGGCGCCGGCGGCGAGCCCGACGTGGTAGCGGCGAGGGCCCGGGACGAGCAGCGCGTACACGAGCACGGTCAGGCAGACCCAGCTCGGGAAGAGCTGGGGGTCTTTGACGTTGAGGTAGGCGGTGTCGTAGTAGGTCGAGATGACCACGAGCAGGACGTAGAGCGCCGCGCCGCCGGTCCAGAGCGCCTTGCGTCCTGCCCGGCCAGGGCGAGCCAGCCACCAGAGGAAGGCGGCGAGCGAGATCTGCACGACCCCCTCGACGAGCTCGACCGCCCAGGCCGCCGCGCCCCATACCACCGCGCCGCTGAAGATCTTCGAGGTGACCTGGACGCTCATCGCGAACAGGTTGATCCCGCCGGCGACGAGCGCGAACGTGCGCAGCCCGTCGCGCAGCTCCTCGAGCCCGCGGGAGCTGACGCTCGACGCGCCGCCGACGCGCCGCGCGCGTAGCCTGGGTGCCCCCTCCGAACCGGTATTCTGCGGGTGATGCGTCTGTTGATCCACGTCGTGCTCAGCTCGCGTCGGGTTCGAGGTTGATGGCGCGCTGGACCGCGTCACGCGAGCCGACGCGATCGCACCAGCGCTTCACGTTCGGGTAGTCGTCCCAGTCCAGGCC
>CAJXPN010000614.1 GCA_913058025.1 uncultured Myxococcales bacterium
GATCGTCGGCAGCGTCAGATGTGTATAAGAGACAGCGGCGGCAGCGAGCGCCGAGGGCATGGAGGCGCCGCGCGTGGTGCTGCGGAGGCTGGAGTGGAGGGACATGGACGAGGAGCACGCGAGCCGAACCCATGGAACCATCGAGGCCGTGCACGCGAGGCGAACGGATGACAGCCGCCCCTTCTCCGAGGCGACGGTCCGCGGGTTCAACCGCGCGCTCATCGAGAGCCACGACCAGGGCTGGGTGACGTCGCGCGCGCGCGCCTGGCCGCTCAAAGGCGGCGCGACGGCGTGGACCGACGAGGTCATCGGGGAGGCGACCCGGCTCGACGATCCGGAGCTGCGCGCCGAGGCGCTGGGGACGATGACGTGGCTGCGGGCTCAGGGTTGGGCGTGAAGGAGACGACCGCTCGAACTCATAGTGAATGCCAGGTGAGATGCCCCGTCTGAAAGAAAGAGCGCACAACGCTCGCCCGGTCGCTCGACTCATCATTCACAACGCTCGAGTCGAGCCAGATCGAAGAGACGGAGGTCGATGATGTCGTGGATGAACAGGATCAAGGGCGCGCTACTTTGTACACCGATGGTGTTGGGCGTGGCTGCGTTGCCGCTCTCGGCGAACGCGCAGAACCGTACACGCATCGACTGGGAGGCGACGGCCGGGGTGAACCTGATGACGAGCTCGTCCACGAGCTCGGTGGCGCTGATGTTCGTGCTCAACCCTGTCCTCTCGGTGTCGTCGACGACCTCGGACATCACGGACACGGTCCTGGGAGAGCTCGTGGCCGTGGAGACCTACATGGAAGACAACGCCGTGGCGATGGCGCATGATATCACCATGGGCGGCGGCCAGACGGTCGAGGACCTCGCGGCGATGTGTGGGCTCGAGGAGTCACAGCACGCGGCGTTCGCGAAGGCGTTGCGCGCGGATCGTGCCGGGCTCGTGGAGCTGCTCGATCCTGGCGCGATCGACGCAGACGTCGCGGCGAAGTTCGCCTCGAGGATCCGCGCGGTGCTCGAGAGAGACGAAGAGATGAAGCGCGTCATGGACGCGCGACCGACGGTGATGTGACCCGAGACTGAGAGGACGTGATGGGCTCGAAGAGTTGGAAGTGGATCGCGGCGGTGGGCGCGGCGTGGGCGCTGAGCGCGCCGTCGGTGGCGAGCGCGCAGCTCGTCGAGCTCTCACCCGAGGACGCCGTCTACGGCAGTCTGCTCACGTCGAGTTCGACCACGGTCGTCTCCATGATCCCCCTCGCGTTCACCGTCTACGGGGGTGGGAACACGGAGTGGGAGTGGTTGCTCACGAGCTCGTCGAGCTCGATCCAGATCACGAGCGAGATCGACTCGCCCTCGAAGCGCCGCCGCAGCAACAGGCGCCGGCGCGTCCTGAACTACATCCAGCGCAACAAGGCCGCCGTGGGCCAGGACGTGATGTTGGGCGGCGGCGAGGCGCTCGCGGACATCGCGAGCCTGCTCGGCGTCCCCGAGGACGACCGCGCAGACTTCGCCGCCGCAGCGCGCGACGCCCGCGCGGCGATGCGCCCGCTCCTCATGGACGAGTCCGCCGGGCTCCCCGAGCTCGACGTCGCGCTCGCTGCGACCGTCGCCGCGTTCCTCGCCAGGCGCGCCGAAGGCTGAGGGCCAGCACTCAACTCACGCATCGAGACGGGGGAGGACGAGGCGGCCCAAGCGCGCGAAGCCAGGGTGCGTCTCGAGCTCGGCGACGTGCTCGGCGTCGAGCGTGTTTCCGTACAGGTCGAGTTCATCGAGCTCGGGCCACGCGCCCGACTCTGCCAACGCCAGGACACCCGCCATCGACGCGTCGCAGAACCGGAGGTCGAGCGCCTCCATGCCTGGGAACGCTCCTTCGGCGAGGGCGCGCAGGCCCTCATCCCCCAGCGCGTTGCGAGACAACGAGAGAACGAGCAGGCGCTCCACATGCGCCGACTCAGCGAGCGCCCGAGCGCTCGCCGAGCCGAGGCCGCACTCGCCGGCCCACAACCTCGTCACGTTCGCCATCACAGGAGACGACGCCAGCGCCGAGAACGCCTCGTCCCCGACGGGGTTGTCCCGAACGTGCAACGAGATCAGCCCTCGGAGGTGCTCTGAATACGCGAGCGCGCGCAGTCCAGCCGGGCCGATGTCGTTGCCGCCCAGATAGAGCAAGGTCAGCGAGGAGAGGTGCTCGGAGGCCGCGAGCGCGGCGAGCCCGTCGTCGCCAAAACCACAGTTGGAGACGTCGAGCTTGTCCAACCCGGAGAGCCTGGGTGACGACGCGAGGGCTCGCGCGCCCTCGGCGCCGAGGTTCGTACCAGAGAGCCACAACAACTCAAGCGAGTCGACGAGCGGTGCGTTCGCGAGCGTCGCTGCCACCTCGGCGCCGAGGTCGACGCCGTCGAGGTAGAGCTTCTCGAGGGGCTTTGGTGTCTCGGGTTCACACAACGCGCGGATGCCTTCGCGGCTCGCGCAAGCGAAGCCAGTGACACCCGGCGGCGCGCTCGTGATCGCGAGGACGCGCAGGTTCGGCAGGGACGCGGCGATGGCTCGGACGCCCTCGTCCCCGAGATCGACCTCTTCGAGGTACAGGTGCTCGAGCCCAACCAGGTGAGGCGACCCGCACAGCGCGGTGATCCCAGCAGGCCCGAACCCCTCGTCGTACACGTGGAGGGCGACCAGGTCGCGCAGGCCGTCACAGGACGCCATGGCGCGGGCAGTGTCCGTGCCGATTGCGTCGTCTCCAAGCCGTAGTGACTCGAGGCGGCCACCCGAGAGCCCCTCGAACAGGGCCGCGGCGAGGTCGTCGTTCAAACCCGTGTCGACGGCATAGAGGAAGCGGAGCTTCGGGAGCGACGGGGACGACGCGAGCGCCGCGAACCCGGGCCTCCCCATCTCGACCCCGTCGATGTTGAGGAGCTCGAGGTTCTCGAGGTGAGGTGAGGAGAAGAGCACACATGCGCGCTCCTCGTTGAGCGCTCCACGGGTGATCCTCAGCCTGGCGACGCGCGCGAGCTCGGGCGCCGCCGCGAGCGCCCTGACGTCGCGCAACCTGCGCGCGTCCCGGCGATGCAGGAACATAAAGAAGCGCGCGTCGGGTTGCTCGCGCGCGGCCTGGAGTAGCTCACTGAGACCACGCACCTTGCGGAGCTCGACGTCGTTCTCGGGGATGTAGCCTTGCATACCTCTCCATGGTGGGGGCCTGCGCGAACATACCACTCTGGATACTCACCATGTTCCACTACGTCGGACCACCAGACATCGCCGCGGGCACGCATCTGGACGGCCCGCGCGGTCTGATCGTCGAGGGCGGCGACGTGGACGCGCTGCTCGGACCGCTCGGAGAAGACGCGAGCGCGCGGCGCGTGACGCTGACGTACACGGTCGGTGAGGAGGGCGCGCTTCGGGTGGCGTCACGGAACAGCGAGCACGTGGCGTGCGCTGGCGGAGCGTCGGTGCGCGCGGCCGGGGAGCTTACGGTCGCGCTCGAGGGCGGCCTCTGGATCGTCGAAGAGGTCACGAACCAGTCGACGGGGTACTGCCCAGCCCCAGACTGTTGGGAGGACGCGAGGGAGGCTCTGAGTCGCGCAGGGCTCGAGCCGCCCGAGGCGTTCACGAGCGCGTTCGTGTTTCGGGTCTGCGCCCAGTGCGACGCGCTCCAGATCGTCAAGGACGCGTGGTTCGTGTGTGTGATGTGTGGTGAGGAGTTGGAGATTCCGATCCACCGTTGAGCGTAGTGCGGGGCGTCGAGGGAGCGTCCGGGCGGAGCGTGTGGTTCGGGCAGTGGCCCGCCGCTTCGCCTGGCGCTCCCGCGCTTCGCGCAGGGGCTCCGGGCGTCGCGGCTGTTCTTGTGGGGAGGTGTGCGTGTCCTTGGCGTTTGGTGGAGGGCACGCGGCAGCCCTCCCCGCCGCCCTTCGGGCTTGGCGCTCCCCGCTGGGGAGCTTTGTAACGTGCAGGGA
>CAJXPN010000615.1 GCA_913058025.1 uncultured Myxococcales bacterium
ATCTACACAGAGTAGATCGTCGGCAGCGTCAGATGTGTATAAGAGACAGGAGCCTCGCTATTGAGAGGGGACACTACGGGAGCACGAGTGGGACACCACCCGTGCGTTTCGTTGCATGAAAGGCAACGATCGCGTGAGGTGTATTGTCGCGGGCGCTTGAGAGGTCAGACGAGCCTCAGACATCGTCGAGCGCCCCGAGCTCGTCGGCGAGCTCGGGGAAGGACGCGAGCTGGAGCGCCGCGAGCCTGGGCTTGGAGAGGTGCGCGGTGAGCATGAACGCGAAGGCACCCATCGACGCGGCCAGCGCGATGTTCTGAGCGAAGACGAAGACGACGAGCCCGAAGAACGCCAGCGTGAGGAAGGTCACGCGGCCGATCGCGACCTTGATCAATGCGCGGCGCCGGCCCCGCTCGTCCAGCGACGCCAGCGCGCGGACCCTCGCGGCCATCCACTTCGAGTCGACCCGTCCCTGCTTCGCCCGCGAGGACCATGTCATGCGGCCGAGCGCGATCGTGATCGGGAGCAAGAGCAGCGGGTACGACGGCGCGCCCTTGATCGCCGCGCCGATCAGGATGACCTCCCACGTCAGGAACGTCACGAACACGATCGCACCCAGCGGCGCGACGCCGCGCGCCAGCCCGATCATCACGAGCCAGAGCAACGCGCCGACCCCCATGCCGACCTGGGCCTCCCTCATGTTCCGGGTGAGCTTGCGGAGGTCGCCCTTGAGGTGCCCGCGCAGGTGCTCGTGCCGGGAGATCCCCGAGCGCTTCAGGCGACTCGACAGGAAGCCCCAGTCCGACAGGTACCTGTGATCTCTCACGAGCAAGCGCAGCGCGGGGTTCGCCGCGTCCCTGTGCGCGTCGATGAGCGCGAACGAGGCCTCGAGGTAGGCACCGTCGCGCTCTCTCCTGGAGTGGTCGTAGTAGCGGTCACCTGCAGCGTAGTAGGCGTCGGCCTCTGGGCCGCCCCCTCGGGCGGGCTCTGGCGGGATGGACAGGAAGGGGAGGATCATCAAGAAGAGCGCGATCGGGATCGCGACCCAAGTCGCGACGCGCGTGTGTGTGTGCATGAGCTCCTCGGGTAGTGGGTCCAGCTCTACTCATAGCGTCCCGCTCGGCGATCCGAGAACTCATCGAATCGGACAAGGCGCGCAACGAAGAGCCACTCTCAGGATTGGCTACCGAAACAGGCTCTCCTCACTTCTCCCGCCGCCCGCGATAATAACTTCGACTCAGGCTCAAAGGTTCAATCCCAATTCGCTGCCGAAATGCGCAGCATCGCAGCAACCGTAGCGAAGCGGAGGTTGTGGTCGCTCGGCTCGAACGAAGTGAGAGCTGTGCGAGCGATGCGCAGCCAAGAAAAAAGAGAGCTGTGCGAGCGATGCGCAGCCAATTCAGAGCTTTCGGTAGATGGTGCGGGCGGCGATGCCGAGGAGCTTGGCGGCGAGCTTCTTGTTGCCGCCGGTCATCTCGAGGGTCTCGGTGATGACCATGCGCTCGATCTCCTCGAGGGGCGTTCCGAGCGGGACGAGGATGTGGCGGGGCTCGGAGGCGGGCTGCGCGGAGGCGATGTGTGCGGGGAGGTCGTCGGTGTGGATGAGGCCGTCGCGGTCGAGGACGACGGCGCGCTCGATGACGTTCTCGAGCTCGCGGACGTTCCCTGGCCATGAGTGTCCGGCGAGCGCGTCGAGTGCCTCGGGGCTGACTCCGGAGATCTCGCGGCCGTTCTTTGCGGCGTAGCGCGTGAGGAAGTGTTCGGCGAGGAGCGGGACGTCCTCGGGGCGCCTGCGCAGGGGAGGGGCGGTGATGTGGATGACGTTGAGGCGGTAGTAGAGGTCCTCGCGGAACTCGCCCTCGCGCATGGCGGCCTCGAGGTCGCGGTGTGTGGCGGCGAGGACGCGGACGTCGACCTTGACGGGGGTGTTCGAGCCGAGGCGCTCGAAGGTGCCCTCCTGGAGGACGCGCAGGAGCTTGGCCTGCATGGAGAAGGGGAGGTCGCCGATCTCGTCGAGGAAGAGGGTGCCGCCGTCGGCGGCCTCGAAGCGGCCGATCTTGCGTTGGTTGGCGCCGGTGAAGGCGCCGCGTTCGTAGCCGAAGAGCTCGGACTCGAGGATCGACTCGGGGAGGGCGGCGCAGTTGACCGTGACGAGGGGCTGATCGGAGCGCTCGGAGTGCTCGACGATGAGGCGAGCGAAGAGCTCCTTGCCGGTGCCGGACTCGCCGGTGATCAGGACGTTGGCGTCGGAGGAGGCGACCTGCCTGGAGAGGTCGAGCGCGGAGCGGAGCGCGACGGACTGGCCGACGATGAGCGTGCCG
Source organism: uncultured Myxococcales bacterium (assembly GCA_913058025.1). Classification (GTDB taxonomy): domain Bacteria; phylum Myxococcota_A; class Bradymonadia; order Bradymonadales; family Bradymonadaceae; genus CAJXPN01. Next base: position 2,319 of record CAJXPN010000615.1, read on the forward strand.
CCGCCGTCGCCGGCGCGGACCTTGGCGAGCTCGGCGCGCAGCGCGCGGTTCTCGCTGATGAGCGCCTGACGCTCGAGGGCTTTTTGTGAAGCCTTGAGGATCGCGGCGCGCTTGATCGGCTTGGTGAGGAAGTCGTAGGCGCCTTCTTTCATGCCCTGGACGGCGATCTCGACGGTGCCGAACGCGCTCATGAGGATGACCTCGACCTCGGGGCGCAGGGTGCGTGCGAGCTGGAGGAGCTCGAGGCCGTTTATCTCGGGCATCATCACGTCCGTGATGATGAGGTCGACGGAGTTCGCGCGCAGCAGGTCGAGCGCCTGCTGGCCGTCGGAGGCACACAGGACGTCGTGCCCTTCGCGCGCGAAGAGTTTCTCGAGCGTCTTCAGGTGCGCGGCTTCGTCGTCGACGAGCAGGATGGTCGCGTCGCTCACGGGGCGACTCCTGGGTCAGAAGTGTGGGAATAGAGGATGAACGATGCCGCGCTTTGGCGTATGATGTTCCACCTCCTCGCCGCCATGATGTGCCTCAAGAGAGGCGACGAAGGCGCGTTTCACGACGCGTCATAGAGGGTCAAAGCGCGCGCGTCCGCCGGTTTATTCGGTGCGGCGCGTGGAAGATTTCGAGAGCGTGGGCCGAGGCGCCCCGGGTTGTCAACTTCTGGCGAGAGCGCCATGGCAAAACTGTCCTACAGAGATGCGCATGGGGCGTTGCGTGAATGCGACGTGCAACAGAGCGCGACGATCGGGCGACACCCGAACCAGACGATTCAGCTGCTCGATCGCGTGGTCTCGAAGGCGCACGCGGTGGTCAAGCGTGAGCCGAACGGGACCTTTGCGCTCCACGATGGGGGCTCGCGAAACGGCACCTATTTGAACGGGGATCTCGTCCAGGGGACGAGGCCGTTGGAGCACGGAGACAAGATCTCGATCGGCTCGACGGACCTTTTCTTCTACGCCGAGGACGAGAGCGCCGCGCAGGCAGGGCCGCTGGCCCGCGCGCCGGCGACGCCGCGGCTGGGCTCGCCCCAGCTCGGCGCGGGGGAGCCTGCGCCCGCGACGCAGGGGATGCCGACCCAGCGCGTGACGATCCACGCGGGCGCGATGGAGACCCACATCCGCTCGCGCGTGACGTCGCTGGGCGCCGATCGTTTCATGCCCGAGGCGAGCGTGGCCGACCCGGCGGCGCTGAGAGGGGACTACGAGAAGCTGCGCATCTCGCACGAGCTCAACCAGTCGATCGGCCTGGAGATGGACCAGGAGGTCCTGCTGGACAAGATCCTGGAGAAGGCCTTCGAGATCGTGCCGGCGGACAGGGGCGTGATCCTGTTGCGTCGCAGCGCCGCCGACGACACGTCGATGGACCCGGACACGTTGGACCCGAAGGCGGTCAAGTCCAGGGGCGGCGCGTCCGCCGACATCGACAACGTCCGCATCTCGCGCACGATCCTCAAGGAGATCCTGGAGGAGAAGCAGGCCGTGCTCTCCTCGGACGCGATGATGGACTCGCGCTTCAGCAAGTCGCACTCGATCGTGCTCGAGCAGATCCGCTCGACGATGTCGGTGCCGCTGATGCACGAGGATCTGTCTCTTATACACATCTGACGCTGCCGACGATCTACTCTGTGTAGAT
>CAJXPN010000616.1 GCA_913058025.1 uncultured Myxococcales bacterium
GGCTCGGAGATGTGTATAAGAGACAGCCACACGCCCGGCGAAGTACACACCGAGCAACGCGACCAACACCCCGACACCGATTCCGAGCTTCTTCTTCATGTCTTGCCTCTCAGAGCGTGATGGATTCGCGGCGGCGGCGGCGGCGCGAGTACATGAAGTACCCGATCGTCAGGAACATCAGCGGCACGATCACGATGTTCACGACCTGGATGTTGCGCTGGCGCGCCATGCTCACCTCACCCACGAACTTCGGCAGCGACTTCGCGCGGATCTTCGAGAGCGCGTCGTCCTGCGCGAGCCACTCGATCGAGCTGAAGAGGAGCTGCTGACCGACCCCGCTCAGCCGCTCGTCGTAGCCGATCGCGGGCACCGGCGAGAAGAACTCACCGGAGCCGATCACGAGCAGCCGCGCCGAGTTCGACCCCTTGACGAGGTCCTCCTCCGAGCGACCCTCCGGCAGCGGGTTCGCGTCGTAGTAGCTCGGCAGGTCGCCCTCGAGCGCGGCCGCCAGCACGTACGACCCCTTCTCCTCGTCGGTCGACTCCTCCATGAACTCCTGGAAGTTGTTGAACGAGGTCGGCGCCTTCTGGCGCCGCACCGACGACGGCGACGACCTCAGCGCCTCGTACACCCTGAGTCCGTCTCTGTCCGCCAACCCCTCGGCCACCGTGATCGACGACGGCGCCGGGAGCGCCATCGGCGGCGAGTTCGCCAGGAACGGCAGCGTACGGTCGATCTGGGTGATCTGGAACGTCCCGGGGTGGCTCACCGACGCCGGGCCGTTCGCCGTCATGATCATCCCGAAGGTCATCCCGTTCTCACGGTCCAGGACGAGGTCCTGGTTGTGGCGCAGGCCGTAGGTCTGGAACAGGCCGTTGAGGCCCGGGTCGATCGGCTTGCGGATCTCGGGGAGCTGGCCCATCTGACCGCGCATCTGCTTCATGAGCTGCTCGCGGACCTCCTCGTCGACGGCCGTCGACGACTGCAGCCACCCCACCGAACCTCCCCGCTGGAGGAACTGGTCGAGGGCGTAGATCGCCCCGCCGGTGAACTCCTCCTCGGGGTTGATGAGGACCAGCGCGACCACGTCCGAGGGGACCACGGACTGCGCCGAGAGGTCCACAGAGACAGGCGAGAGCAGGTCGCCGTAGAGCGCGGTGAACACGCCCTGCGCGCCCACGGCGAACTGGGGGTTGTCCGCCGGGCCGCCGAATCCCGCCACGAAACCGACCTTGCGCACCTCCGTCTCCGCCAGGTTCAACAGCGCCTTGGTGAACTCGTACTCGAGGTTGTCCTGCCCCGGCACGCCGCTGACCTGGAGGTCCGTGATGACCTGCTGCTCATCGCCCATCACGAACGCCACGCACTTGAAGACCGCGCGCAGTGAGACCTCGTCCTCGCTTCGTTGGCCGATGGCGACCTTCTCGCACCCGAAGCCCGCGGCGTCCTCCTCGACGCTCTCGTCGTCGTTGGGCTCGATGATCTGGAACGTGAGCTTGCCGCCGCTGGCGGCCTGGTACTCGTTGAGCGTGTCCGAGATCGCCTCGCCCACGGTGTGCATCGGCGGAGGCATGTCCGCCGACAGGAAGACCTTCACCTCGACGTCGCCAGGCAACGACGCGACCGCGTCGCGGCTCGCCTCGTTGAGCGTGTAGATCTTGTTCTCGGTCATGTCGATGCGCGCGTTGAGCTGGCTCGCCGCCAGGTTCGCCGCCACCATCACGCCGAACGCCACGAGCACGGAGCTCGTCGCCAACGTCCCGCTCACCAACTTTCTGTTCGAATTCGCCATATCGTCCTCCCTCACCAACGCCGCGATGAGATCGACGCCTGCGCCGCGACCAGGCAGAACCCGATCACGCTCAGGTAGTAGACCACGTCTCGAATATCGAGCACGCCGCGCGCGATGTTCTCGAAGTGCGACGCCGTCGACACGTACTCGACCACCTTCGCAGCCGCCCCCGTGGGCTGACCCACCAGGCGATCGATCAGGTACAGGAAGAACCCGATCGAGAACGCCAGCAGGATCGCAACGACCTGGTCACGCGTGAAGCTCGACGCCATGATCCCGATCGCCGCGTACGTCGACCCGAGCAACATCAGGCCGATGTACCCCGCCGCCGTCGCCCCCCAGTCCAGCGTCGTCCCGAACGTCCCCGCGAGCTGCGAGAGCGTGAGCGGGTACATCAGCGTCATGCCGAACACCACCGCCAACAGGAACACCGCCGCCAGGAACTTCCCGGCCACGATCTGGAAGTCGCTGATCGGCATCGTCATCATCAGCTCGAGCGTGCCGCTGCGCTTCTCGCTCGCGATCAGCCCCATAGTCATCGCCGGCGCGAAGAACGTCAGGAACAGCGGCGCCTGCGCGAAGAACGAACGCATCGACAGGAGGTTGACCTCCTGGAAGTAGCTCAGCCAGAAGAGCGCCCCGGTGATCACCAGGAACAACACCACGACCACGTAGGCCACCGGCGAGTTGAAGTACGCGCCGACCTCTCGCCGGAAGACGTTCCATATCTGCTCCATCTCACTCCTCCTCGGACGCGCCCGGGGAGGACGCGATGTCCTCCTCGGTCGAGCCACCTGTCAACGTCCTGAAGATCTCCTCGAGCGAGGGCTCGAACGGGCCGATCCGCTTGAGCGGCAGGCCCCCCGACGCCGCGAGCCCGAAGATCGCCTTCTTGACGACCTCCGGGTTCTTCGACAGCTCCACGCGCGCCGTGTGTTCCCCCGCCGCCCCGTGCTCCTGGTGCACGACCTTCACGCCCGAGACGCGCGCGAGCTCGCGCGCGAGCTGGGTCGTCGTCATCGCCCCCGACGGCACCGTCACGAGCAGCCCGGGCTTCTCGCTCGCGATGCGCGCGGCGAGCGTGTCGACGGTGTCGTCGGCCACGATCGTGCCCTTGTTGATGATGATCACGCGGTCACAGACCGCGGCGACCTCTTGCATGATGTGGGTCGAGAAGAGCACCGTCTTCTCCTCACCGATCGTCTTGATGAGGTCCCGGATCTCCACGATCTGGTTCGGGTCCAGCCCCGTCGTCGGCTCGTCGAGGATCACGACCTCGGGCTCGTGGATGATCGCCTGGGCCAACCCCACGCGCTGGCGGTAGCCCTTCGAGAGCTCCGAGATCGACCTCGAGATCACCGCCTCCAACCCGGCCATCAGCGCCGCGCGCTTGATCGCGTCGCGCCGCTTCGACTTCTCGATGCCGCGCACACGCGCGATGAACTCGAGGTAGTCGTAGACGAGCATCTCGTCGTAGAGCGGGACGTTCTCGGGCAGGTAGCCGATGCGCGCGCGGACCTTCTCGGAGTCCTCGCGCACGTCGTAACCCGCCACGCTCGCCTCCCCCTGGGTCGCGGACATGAAGCACGTGAGGATCTTCATCGTCGTCGACTTCCCCGCGCCGTTGGGCCCGAGGAACCCCACGATCTCGCCAGGCTGCACGCTGAAGTCGATCCCGTTGAGGGCCTGGAAGGGCCCGTACAGCTTCGTCAGGCCCTCGACGCTGATACTCGCCGAGGTCGAATCGGTCGCCATGACACCTCCCGGGCGAATCGCCCTATGGTCCATCACACAACATCAAACCTCCGCGCGACGGCGGCGTCACGGTCGGACACGGCCCGTGCGGAGGGTATTTGGCATAGGCACACGCGCGCGCGCTGTCAACGCGCCACGCGACGCAGTCAGAATCGCCAGGACGCCTCGGCCCTCACGCCCCCGTCGGTCGGCGCGACCATCCACACGGCGCCGTCCCGATCCGAGGGGCCGCTCGCGGCGTCCGCGATCACCCAGATCAGCCCCGCCGCCGCGCCCACGCCGCCCACGCCCAGCAGGACCCAGTGCGTCATCTGGTAGGACTCGCCGCGGTTCGTCAGCGTCACGCGCTCACTCTCCGTGAGCGTCTGGTTGTCGTAGCGCTGCCTGAGGTC
>CAJXPN010000617.1 GCA_913058025.1 uncultured Myxococcales bacterium
ATTTCTGCCTGTCTCGTGGGCTCGGAGATGTGTATAAGAGACAGGCCTCAACCGGGCGTTTTTCAGGCGAACAGGTCGAGTCCGAAAGAGAGCCCGCTTGGCGTCGCGCGGCCAAGCACGCTAGGATGCCGGCCAGATGATATGTTGACGACAGAAGACAAACCCGTCTCGCGCACGCCCGGCCGCGCGCGACATGGAGCGCGACACATGACACGACACACGACCCGCCACCTCCTCGCCGCCACCCTCGCCGCGCTCACGCTCGGCACCACGGGGTGCAGCCTGCTCGTCAACTTCGAAGAGTGCACCGAGGACACCGAGTGCGCCTCCGGGACCTGCTCGGAGGGGATCTGCGCAGGGGCCTCCACGTGCACCAAGCGCTCGGAGTGCTCGGGTGGTGACGACTTCTACTGCATCAGCGGGACCTGCTCTCAGATCGCGCCCACCGAGGCGCAGTGCAAGGGCATGCGCCTGGGCAAGGCGTTCGAGGAGGACACGCTCATCGTCCCCATCGGCGGCGTGATGCCGCTGACCGGCATCAACGGCCCACGCGGCGTCGCGACCCTCGACGGCGCCGAGCTCGCCATCCGCCAGATCAATCAGGCGCGTGGCCTCCAGGAAGGCCGCTTCGGCATCATCAACTGCGACACCGAGTACGTCGCCGCGCGCGCCGTCTCGGCCGCGACCTGGTTGACCGAGGATGTCGGCGTCCAGTCGATCATCGGCGCCCTCTCCAGCTCCGAGACCCTCGACGTCGCCGTCGACGTGTGCATCGGCGCCGAGACCGTGCTCGTCTCCCCGGGGTCGACCTCCCCGGCGATCTCGGGCCTCAACGACTCCGACCTCATCTGGCGCACCATCGCCTCCGACGCCCTCCAGGCGCCGGCGATGATCCAGCTCGCGCGCGGGCTCTCGCCCATCAAGGTCGCCGTCGTGGTCGTCAACTCCGCGTACGGCACCGGCTTCCTCCAGGAGGTCAACAACACCTGGATCGAGCTCGACTCCGAGCTCGTGAACTCCGACAACTTCAGGACCCTGCGCTACGCGCCGCCCACCAGCGACGGTGTGGTCGCCGACACCGACGTGGCCGCCATCGGCTCGACGCTCTTCTCGGGCGGCAACGCGCTCGAGCCCGACGTGGTCCTACTCATCGGCGCGGCCGAGGGCCTCGAGCTGATCTACGATCTCGAGCAGGACCACGTCACCGCCGGCAACGAGCCTCAGTGGATCCTCTCCGAGGCGCTCCAGGACAACCTCCTGCTCGACTCGAAGTTCCAGCCCTACTGGCCTCGCATCCAGGGGACGACCTTCCAACGCCTCGACACCGCCACCTACCAGACCTTCCGCCAGAACTACTCCGCGGAGTTCGGCGGCCGAGAGGCCAAGGACTTCCCCTTCTCGGACAAGGCCTTCGACGCCGCCTACATCATCGCGCTCGCGATCACCTCGAGCGCCGATCCGCTCACGGCCACCGGCGCCGAGATCGCCCTCCAGATCCGCAAGATGACCGGCGGCTCGAGCGAGTTCACGCTCAACACCACCGACTTCAACTCCGCGGCCACTGCGCTCAGCCAGGGCCAGATCATCGACATCGAGGGCGCCAGCGGCACCCTCGACTTCGACACCCGCGGCGACGTCCCCTCCGACCTCGCCCGCTGGTCCGTCACCGCCGGCTCGTTCGACGCGTCGGAGCCGATCGTGGTCATGGGAGAGTGAGCGCCCGGACACACATCCTGCTCACCTGCGCCCTCTCGTTCGCTTGCGCGCCCTCCGGCGACAACGCGGGCGCCGAGGCGCAGCCCCCGACGCCCGCTCCGGGCGGCCCCACCGCGCCGACCTTCACGAAGGCGCCTGACGTGAAGGCCCCTGAAGTGAATGCTCCTGACGTGAAGAGCGCCGAGACCGGCCCCGAAGGCGAGGAGATCTTCACCGTCGAGGGGGAGCTCGACATCGACCGCGTCGCCGGCGGCAAGGAGTTCCAGGGCGTCTGGTTCGAGACCGACTCGGCGCGCTATGTGCTGTCGTACCGGCCCGCCGATCGCTTCCTCCCGTTCCAGGAGAAGCGCGTCACCGTGACCGGTTACGTCGAGCACATCCCGCCCAACGTCCAGAGCATCGGCGCCACGCACTTCGTGGTCCGCGACATCGCGCTCGCGCCAGGCGAGACGCCTCACGACCCCGTCCCCACCGCGCCGCTGACGCCGCGAATGGTCCGAACCGCGGCCGAGGTCATGGCCTCGGCGAACAGGTGGGTCCAGATCGTCGGGACCCTCACCGGGTCCACGCCGGATGCGTCATCGGATTGGGTGGAGGTCACGGTCGACGTCGATGGCGTCGCCGTCACGTTCACCCTCTCCGAGCACTACTACCAGAAGGGCTGGGCCGCCCACGAGGGCGAGGCGATCACCGTCCCCGGCAGGTTCGGCGACGACCCCGCGTCCTCGTTCCACCACGTCCCGAGGGACGAGGCCTGCCCAGGCGAAGACCCCGACTGCTGGACGCGCTGACCACGGCTCACTCGAAGAGCTCCGGGTAACACATGTCCATCGCGTCGAGCGATCCGGTGCATTGCTCGACCTCGACCCCCCACATCAGGATGCTGAGCGCGAGCGCGATCGCGCTAAGGCCCGCGGCCACCCGTACGCTGGCCTCCCCCCATCGCGGGCCCTCGCCCGGCGCCAGCCGCGCGCGCATGACCAGCGCGAGCGCCGCGCCGGCGATCAGGCCGCCGATGTGCGCCGAGTTGTCGAACGGGACGAAGTCGAAGAACCCGATCCCGATCCCGAAGACCACCCACGGCAGCATCCCCGTCGTGAGCGCCTTGGAGAACCTGGGCGGCAGCACCGCGCGGTACTTGAACCCGAGCGCGAGCATCGCCCCCACGAGGCCGTAGAGCGCGCCCGAGGCTCCGCCCGAGGGCACCTCGCTGAAGAGCTGGCTCGCCAGCGTCGCGAGCGCGCCGCTCGCCATGTAGATCGTGAACATCCTGGCGCGGCCGTAGAACCGCTCGATGATCGGCCCGATCGCGTAGAGGCCGTACCCGTTGAAGACGATGTGCGCCACGTCCAGGTGCACGAACATGCTCGAGATCAACCTCCACCACTGTCCCGCCTCCACCAGCCGAGGGATCTTCATCCCCGTCCAGTTCGCCAGCCTCAGCGGCGTCAGCCCGCGCACCGACACGCCCAGGTGCTCGGACATGTAGAGCAGCCCGTAGCAGTACGCCCCGACGAAGAACGCCACGTTCGCGAACACCAGCGCCCACGTCAGCCACACCGGCTCCGAGATCGTGCGCGCGAGCGCGAGCTCGTGCTCGATCCGCTCGGCCAGCTCGGTCGCCTCGAGTGTCCCCTCCGGTCGCCTCATCTCACCAGTCGCCACTGTACGCCCTCACCACCATCGCGCGCCCGGCTCCCAGCCTCGCGCGTCGTCTCATGAGGTGCTCGCTGAGGTAATGCCTCGCGCCCTCCACCGCCTCTCCGAGCTCCTCGCCGCGCGCAAGCCGCGCCGCGATCGCGCTGGCGAGCTGACAGCCCGTCCCGCGCACGTCCTCGTCGATCGAGGGGAGCCTCACCGTCAACGCCGCGCCCGACCCCGTCGCCAGCGCGTCCTGCACCGTGTCCCCGACCTCACCGGGCAGGTGCCCCGCCTTGAGCAACAGCGCGCCGCTCATGCCGAGCGCCGCGCGCGCCGCGCGCGCCGCCTCCACCAACTCCTCGAGCTCGCGCACCTCGCCGGGGGCTCTCCCCGTCAGCGCCGCGCACTCGGGGAGGTTCGGCGTGAGCAGCGTCACCCACGGCGCGAGCGAGGCCGCGATCGCGCCCGCGACGCCTCCCCCGGCGAGCGCCTTCGCGCCGTCCCCGCTCGCGAGCACCGGGTCCACCACCTGTCTCTTATACACATCTCCGAGCCCACGAGACAGGCAGAAATCTC
>CAJXPN010000618.1 GCA_913058025.1 uncultured Myxococcales bacterium
TGTTCAGAGTGGCGGCGGGGAAGACGGCCAGGCGCCCAGCGTAGACGTATCCGCCGACGAGCGCGGCGAGCGCGCCCGAGGTCAGCAGCCCGGCGACGACGATCGTGGCGCGTGGGCGCGTCTGCTCCTCGCGGCTGAGGCCGAGCTTACCCAGGAGCCCGCCCGCGAGCGCGCGGAGCAGCGGCCATCCGAGGGCGGCGGCGAAGGTGAGGGCGGCGGCGGCGGCGGCGAGCTGTGCGGCCTGGGCCGAGGCGCCCTCGACCCTGGAGGTGACCGAGGAGTGGATCACGCCAACGCCCACGCCGACGAGGACGGCGAGGACGGGAGCGAGCAGGAGCGAGGACGCGGCGCGCAGGTCGAGGTCACGGGGCGAGAGCCTGGACGGGAGCGAGGCGTCGGAATCACTCGAGCGCAGCTCGGCGCGCCAGCCGCCCATGGCGGCGCGCAGCGAGAGGCCGGGCGCGAGGCCGACGAGCGCGGCGAACACGGGCCAGGCTAGCGCGACAGCGAGCGCGAGGCAGGCCGCGGTCATCGTGAGGCCGAGGGACTGGAACGTGGCGCGCGCGAAGGAGCCGGTGACGGCGACGTGGACGGCGCCGGTGCCCGCGCCCACGAAGAGCGCGCCCAGGAGCGACGCGGCGAGCGACGAGGCTCTGCCGGGCGTGTCGTCTTCCTTGGCGGCGTCATCACCCAGGAGCGCGGCGCGCCAGGCGTCGAGCGCGACGCCGAGGCCGAGCGCGTAGGCGAGCAGGAGCGCGCCCAGCGTGCCCAGCGCGACGCCAAGGAAGGCCGCGGGGCTTGCGTCACCCAGGTGGGGTGAGGCGTGCGAGGCGGCCCACGCGCAGAGGATGAGGGCGGCGAAGAGGCCGGCGCGGGCGCCGTCGAGGGTGTGCTTCATGTGGAGCGTCCGTGCGATCGCGGTGCGTGGAGGCGCGGGGGCCTGACCACGTCACCTTCCGTGGTGACGTGACGCGACGTGGGGGGGCCATCCGAACGCGTCAGAGCGCGCGTAGGATGGTGTAAGACGGGGAGCTTGAAAAGCAAGACCGCCGCGAACCCTCATCGGGGTCCGCGGCGGTCTTTAAAGTGTGTGCCCAAGAGACATAGCGCAGCAGTAAGGCATACATCCTGCTGACGACCTGGGGGGACGTGTATGTCGGCCGTCGCCTGAGCACACCCAAGTAATAGGGCTGTTATATGCGACCGTCAAGCTGGACTTCGCGAATGCGCGAGGGCGAGTCCTTACATCGGGCGAGGGGCGCATCGTGTCGAGCGCGAGCGTGACGCGCCGCTCAGCGCGGGAGGAACGCGGTGACGAAGCCGGTGGTGCCGTCCGGGACGGATGAACGCGCGGCGACGGTGAGGGCGCGGGCGGCGGGGTCCCACGAGAGCCTGGCGACCTCTCGCTGGCTGCCGCTCCCGAGCAGCGCGAAGAGCTGGCCTCGTGCGTTCGTGAGGTCGAGGACGTTCGCGCCCATCGGGAACAGCTCGGGCGAGAGCTCGGGGCCCTGGTCGGGCTCTTCGGGGAGCTCACGGGGCAGCTCGACGCCCAGGATACCGCGCGTGCCTGCGCCTATGAACAGTGTGTCGCCCAGGCTCGCGAGGCCGCGAAGGCGGGTCCTCTCGTCTCCTGCCAGCAGTCGGACGCCGCGGGTCGGGTCGGTGTCTTTGCGGCGTCTTCGGTCGACGCTCTCCACCAGGAGCAGCGGGGGGATGGCGACGCCCTTCTCTTCCCACTCCGTCATGGTCAGGGGGAGCTTCGGGTCGTGGATCTGGATGCCCTGACCCGAGCCGGCTCGGTGGCTGAACCTGTACATGAGCGCGACGTGCGCTCCGGTGAAGATCCCCTCCTGGTACGACTGGTTGGGGCCGTCGGGGAGCTGAACGACCCGAGAGGTGTTCGACAGCGAGCGTGAGCGCCCGGTGGAGGTCCAGTCGTAGACGAAGGCGAAGAAAGGCATGACCATGTCGTCGACGGCGATGAGGGTGTCGCCGGTGTCCACGAAGAAGTCGACGGCCTTGTAATCCAAGTTCCAGTCCGTCCGCGATGAGGGCCAGCTCTCGAGCTGCTCGACGCTCGCGGGCGTCGACGCGAAGTCGACGCGTTGGACGCTGGCGCCCTCGCCGCCGAGGACGCACGTCTGGCCATCGACGAACGCGGAGTGAGGCGTGTTGTAGGGGGCTTGGGCGGCGCGAGGTTCGGCGCCGGGGCGATCGAGGTCGTAGAGCAGGACGTGTGTCGTTTTGACCCCGTCGGCGTCTTCGGCGTAGGCCACGCAGACGCTCGAGCCGTCGTATGCGCTGACGACGGGCGAGGTCGTCGGGGGGATGATCCGGTCCATCACGCGGAGGTCGCCGCCGTGTGTCACGTGTAGGGGAGTGAGGGCGGGGCTCTTCTTGGCGGTCAAGAGGAGCGCGGGGCGTGGCGTGTCGGGTCGTTCGGTCGGAGGGGCTGGAGGTGTGGGAGCCGCGGGCGCCGCGGGCGTTTCTGCGACGGCGGATTTCTCGCGGGCCTCGCAGGAGGTCAGCGCGGTCAGCGTGGTCAAGAGCGAGCAGGCGATGATCAGACGTACGATGTGGTCGTATGGCACGGCGTAACCTCCAGGCAGTGAAGCGTGTGCCGCTGTGAGGATACCACCGTGGAGGGGGCTCGCGCAGTTCGGAGGGCGCACATCGTGGAGGCGGCGCGCATCAAACAGAAGAGCCGACCCGCTCGTGTGAGGGGTCGGCTCTTCTTACTCGTCAGTCGGGGTGCCCGGATTCGAACCGAGGACCTCTTGCTCCCGAAGCAAGCGCGCTACCAGGCTGCGCCACACCCCGTCGAGAGGAAGACTTTATTAGAGCGGGTCGCGGGGCTTGTCAAGAGCATCGCGAGGTAGAGTTTCGAGGGGGAGTGCGGCGAGGGGTCCGAGCGTTTATAAGGTGTGCGTCGATGTGTGCGTTGAAGTGAGAGGTTGAGATGAAGTTCTTGAAGCGAGCGCTGTCGTGGCTGACGACCCAGGATCGTTACGCGCGGCTGGAGAAGGGGCAGATCGAGGCGTACGTGGACGCGCTGGCGTGGGTGATGGCGTCGGACCGACACATCGCCGCGGTGGAGCGTGACGAGATCAGCCGTATGATCGCGAAGTTCTCGTTGCCCGGCGGGGTGCCAGGGGAGCACTTCGTGAACACGAGCGTGCACCGCGCGTGGGATGTTCTGGGCGGAGACGAGACGCGAGGCTGGGAGTTCGGCCGCGACGTGGGGGGCCGGCTCAAGGAGGGCTGGCTAAGGGAGGACGCGTACGTCGCGTGCGTGAGGCTCGTGCACGCGGACGCGAAGGTCGAGCCGGGCGAGGTGCTCGCGCTCTCGCAGCTCTCGGAGGGGTTCGGCTTCGACAAGGAGCTCAGGGAGACCCTCGAAGGCCGCGCCGCGCGCGTGGCGCGCAAGGCCGACGCGGAGGAGGAGTGATGCGGTCGGCGATGGGTGTGGCGGTGGCGTACGCGTGCCTGCTGGGGTGTGGACCCGAGGAGGTGATCGAGTCGGAGCCGTGGTTCTTGAGGTTCGACGACGCGGTCCAGGCCGAGTGCACGAGCGGGTCGAGCGCCGACGAGTGCGAGCGGGCGTCGTGCCTCTTCATGACGTCGTCGATCAACAACAGGGGGACGATGGACGTGCTGTTGGAGAACCGCTGCGACGCGGACCTCTTCATGCGGTTCGAGCGCGCCGAGGTCGAGCTCCAGCTGCGCGAGGGGGAAGAACACCCTGGCGTGGCGGGGTTCGGGAGGATGTACGTCGGGGGCGACGAGGCCTTCGTGTTCGGGGGCTGGTTCTGGAGGGAGCAGGGGTTGCCCGCGGGCGGGTCGTCGATCGTGGAGGTCGCGTTGGGAGCAGGTGAGAAGACCTTCATGTTCGACGTGCCCACGATCCTGTCTCTTATACACATCTGACGCT
>CAJXPN010000619.1 GCA_913058025.1 uncultured Myxococcales bacterium
CTCGGGGGCCTCAGCGAGCGCGGGCGCGCCGTGGTCGTTCGGCGCGGAGGAGCGTGGCGAAGACGCCGGCGGCGCGCGGGACGCAGGCGGCGAGGTGGCCCCCGACGCCGGATGCTGCGCGCAGCATCCGGCCGGCGCGCCGGCGCCGGCCGTGCCTGCGCTCGCGCTCGCGTTCGGCGCGCTCGTTTGGTCCCGCAGGCGCGCTCTGTTAGATTGAGTTCGTGAACGCGGCCCGCGCCGCCTCCTGATGACATGCGGTCGAGAGATGGATCGGACGTACACGCTCGTGCAGCTGCTGCTGCGCGACGGAGAGCAAGGCTTCAGCCGAAACAAGAACTTCGAGGCGTACCAGGAGCCTCATGTTCGTCGCGCCGTGAAGATCTTTCGGTTCCTGCGGTCGGTGCGCCACGATCTGCTCCGCGTGGGCGACGGCGTGACGCTCGAGGGGGTCCGAGAGCGCCACGACGGCGCGCTCGAGCTGCGGCTCACGTTCGACGACGGCGTCAGCCGCCGCATGAGCGTGCTCGGCGCGCTGGAGTGGGAGCTGCTCCTGGAGGACGAGCGCCTGGTCAACGTCCTCGGGGGCCTGCTGGCGCAGCTCGAAGAGGGCGACCGCGCCGAGTTCGGCGCCGGCGCGAGCCTTTGACTCCACGCGAGGACTTGCCCGCGGCGTCGACTTGTCCCAAGCTCGAACCGGTTCACGCGCTTTAGAGGCGCCCACCCCCCACTGACCTCAGGAGGTCCAGGATGACCCTGCGCCACGACGCCACGACGTTCATCGGGCTCGCGCTCGTCACGAGCGCGCTCACGCTCACGCTCGCCGGCTGCGCCACGCCCAAGCCGCAGCTCCCCGAGCCCGGCACCCCGCCCGCGGGCGCGACCTTCGAGGGGGTCTGGTTCTCCGAGCAGTTCGACCACATGTACCTGCGCAAGGCGAGCGAGAGCGTGCGCGGCATCTACACGTACAAGTACGGCGGGACGATGGAGGGTGAGGTCCAGGGCGACATGCTCGTGTTCCGCTGGATCGATCCGGGCGACCAGAGCGAGGCGAGGCGAGGCCACGAGGGGCGCGGCTACCTCAAGATCGTCGAGGGCGAGTACGGCCCGTCGCTGCGCGGGAAGTGGGGCTACGGCGAAGATTATGTCGGCGGCGGCATCTGGGAGGCGGAGTACGTTCGCGAGATCGAGGGGGATGATCCCAGAGACCTGGAACAATGGCGCGCGCGCGGCGTCCGATGAGCGGAACCGACCTCAGCATGACCTCGAACTGAAGAGACGAACACGATGGTTACACGGTTGAAGACAGGGAGCGCGGGCCGCTCCATCGCGCTGCTGTGCGCGGCGCTGATTGGCTGCGCCGCCTCCCCCGAGCGCCCCGCCGACCTCGCCCCGACGCAGACCAAGGCGCAGCGCAAGGCCACGCGCGGCGCGATCCTGGGCTCGATGAAGACCGAGCTCGACCGCTCGGTGAAGCAGCTGCGCTTCAAGGACTACGAGGCGCCCTACTTCGTGGGCTACCGGCTCACCGAGATCGAACGCGAGGGCGTCACCGGCAAATTCGGCGCGGTCGTGGCCGACGCGAGCGCGCGCGACCGCTTCGTCTACACCGAGGTCCGCGTGGGTGACTACGCGTTCGACAACCACGCCAACATCGACAACGAGTCCTTCAGGTTCGCCGACTACGAGCCAGACAAGCGCGCGCCGCTGGGGAGCTCGGACGACGCGGCCCTGCGAGGCGTCCTGTGGCTGCTCACCGACGACGCCTACAAGCGCGCGCTCAGCGAGTACCTGACCAAGAAGGGCGGCGCGGTCTACGCGACCGACGAGAAGATCGACGTCGCGTCGTTCTCCAAGGAGGAGGCGTCCAGCCACCGCGGCCCGTTCAAGACGATGACCTTCGACCGCGCGGCGTGGTCGCGGCGCGTCGCCCGCGTGACGAAGGCGATGCGTGACGCGCCGGTCGTGCTCGACGCTCAGATGGACGTGAGCGCCCAGCGTTCGACCCGTTACTTCGTGAACACGGAGGGGACGGAGATCGTCGACGAGCACGTGATCTACTCGATCCAGATCGAGGCGATGGCGCGCGCAGACGATGGGATGAGGTTGCAGAACTCGCGCTCGTTCTACGCCCCGACCGAGGCCGAGCTCCCCAGCGACGCCGTCCTCGACGCCGAGGTCGCCAAGCTGCTCACCGAGCTCCAGGCGCTGCGAGACGCGCCCACGATCGACCCCTACACGGGGCCGGCGATCCTGATGCCCGAGGCCTCGGGCGTGCTCTTCCACGAGGCCGTCGGGCACCGCCTCGAGGGCGAGCGCCAGGCCGACGAGGAGGAGGGCCGCACGTTCAAGGGCAGGGTCGGCAAGGTGGTCATCCCCGACTTCCTCTCGGTCTACGACGACCCGACGGTCGCCATCTACGCGGGAACCAAGCTCAACGGCGCCTACGCCTACGACGACGAGGGCATCGCCTCCGAGCGTGTCACGCTCATCGAGGACGGCGTGCTGCGAGGCTTCCTCAAGAGCCGCACGCCCATCGAGGACGCCCCGCACTCCAACGGCCACGGTCGAGCCCAGGGCACGCTCAAGCCGATGGCGCGCATGGCCAACCTCATCGTCGAGGCCGAGGGCGACATGGTCGTCCCCTACGCCGACCTCAAGGTCGAGTTGATGGCCGAGACGAGGCGCCAGGGTAAGCCCTATGGCCTCATCATCAGGGACATCACCGGCGGCTCGACCAACACCTCTGGCTACGGTTATCAGGCGTTCAAGGGCGAGCCCGTGCTCATCTACAAGGTCGACCCCGAGACGGGCGTCGAGACGCTCGTGCGGGGCGCCGAGATCGTGGGCACCCCGCTGGTCTCCATCAACAAGATCGTGGGCGCGAGCAAGGAGCTTGGGGTATTCAACGGGTACTGCGGCGCCGAGTCGGGCTACGTCCCGGTGTCCGCGTCCGCTCCTGCGCTGCTCACGACCGAGCTCGAACTTCAGCGTAGCCAGTCGAACAAGGAGCGCCCGCCGCTGCTCCCCGCGCCCTGGGCGGCACCCTCCAGGTGAGGCGTTGGCGTGCCGAAAGCTCAAATTGACGCGATCGTGGAGTTCAAATAGGGTGGCGCCACGATCGCGACGCAAGACACCACGAGGTGTAGGGCGGGCGCATCGGACGCCGCGGACGCGAGGTCTGCGCGGTCAAGAAATTTCGCGCGGTGGGTCCTCACACGACCGCCGCGACCCGTTGAGAAGGAAGCATCTGTAAAGACGCCGCGCCCCGAGGACGCGCTCGACCCGCAAAGACGGGCGCGCGGACTCTTCGCCATGGTGGTGAGCGCGGCGATCCCCCGAGGAGCTCTCGAACGGCAACGCCTTCGCGCCACGGACGGAGCGAGACGCGCACCACGCGTCCCTACCGACCGCCGGCGCACCGCGGACGCGAGTGCCCCCACGACAGACTCAGGTGACGTGCCATCGCCGCGCGCGCCCCCTCCGTCGCCCTCGTCCACGAAATGGACCAGGTCGGCGGCAGGAACGAGCTGCGCCACGCCCGGCACATACTCGCCTGACGTCTCGAGTGAGGACCGCCCCGCACCCCTCGCGAAGGCCGCGCCCACGATGAGCTCCTCGCACTCCCACAGCGAGGACGCTGTCACATGACATTCTACGAAGCCGCTATCGAAGTTCTCCGCATCTCCGGACGCCCTCTCCACTACAAGAAGATCACCGAGCTCGCGATCCGCGACGGGTTGCTCTCGCACGTCGGCAAGACCCCCGAGGTCACGATGAGCGCGCGCCTGAACCAGGAGGTCAAGAAGGAGGAGCACTCCTCCATCGAGCGCGACCGCCCCGGCGTCTTCAAGCCTGTCTCTTATACACATCTCCGAGCCCACGAGACAGGCAGAAAGCACGTATGCCGTCTTCTGCTT
>CAJXPN010000620.1 GCA_913058025.1 uncultured Myxococcales bacterium
TCGTCGGCAGCGTCAGATGTGTATAAGAGACAGGCCCTGTCGTCCGCTGGGCGAGGACTGCGTCAACGAGGTCGACGACGACGGCGACGGCGACATCGACTGCGAGGACGTGGAGTGCGCGGACCGGCTGGTGTGCGTGACGTCTCCGGAGGACTGCACGAACAACATCGACGACGACGGCGACGGCGCGACCGACTGCGGTGAGCCGAACTGCAGGCAGACGATCGTGTGTGGCCCCGAGCTGTGCGGGAACGGCGTCGACGACAACGCGAACGGCCTGGAAGACTGCGCGGACCCCGCGTGCCTGGGCCAGGGTTCGTGTGGAGGCGAGGTCACGATCGAGTCGAACTGCGACGACGGCCTCGACAACGACGGCGACGCGAAGACCGACTGCGCGGACTACGACTGCCGCGAGAGCGCGGCGTGTACGGGCGAGTGAGCCGAGCTGGTCGCTGAGGGCGCGGACGAAGCGCGCGCAAACGAAGAGGGCGTCCCCAGCGGGGACGCCCTCTTCGTTTGCGCGTTGCCTGGCTCAGAAGCGGATGACGCCGTTGATGGCGAGGAGGGAGCCGGCGATGTAGGCGATGGGGCCGATGGCGTCGGAGAAGTCGATGGTGCGGTCGACGCGGCCGGAGCACGCGCACCCAGGGGCGCTGTTGAAGGGCTTGTTTCTGGGGTTGACGACGTCGGAGTACGTGACCTCCTCGCACATCACGGCGTCTTCGATTGGAAGAGTGTCGTTCGCGCTGTTGAAGGTCGGTGAGCCCATCGCGGCGTCGATCTGGTCGTTGATGCCGCCTTGCTGGAAGAGGCAGGTGTCGTAGAGGAGGCCGCCGACGAGGACTGCGGCGCCTGCGCCGATGAGTGTCCAGCCGAGCGCGGGGTTGGGCTTGTGCTTGGTGTTGTCGATGTTGACGGTGACGTCGACCTTGGTGTCCCCGGTCCTGGTGTCCTTGGGGTTGAGGCCATCGCGCACGGGGTCGTTGCCCGAGACGGGATCCTTGATGACGGGATCCTTGGGGAGGATGGTGACGGGGAAGATGGTCTGCGACATGGGAGAGGAGGTGACGACGAACTCCTGGGTCTCGCCGGCGTAGGTCGCGATGATCTTCTGCTCCCCGGGGGGGAGGTCGAGGCTGGTGTCCTTGGCGCAGATGTCGCCCTTGACGCGGCGCTCACGCCACATCCACTCCTTGCTCTTGGGGTCCTGGATGTACTCGAGGGTGTCGTACTCGAGGGTCATGCCGACGGGGTCGCACTGGAGGTCGATCTGACCGAAGCAGGTGTCCTGCTCCTTGAGCTCCTTGCGGAACCTGGTGACGAGGCCGGGGACGTCCGGGGGGTTGGGGACGTCGATGCTCTCGCGGGAGTCGTTGGCCTTCTCGAACTGCTCGCGGGCCTCGAAGCACATGTTCAGGCGCTGGTAGGTGCGCCCGAGGCTGAGGTGGTAGACGTTGAGCGGGCGGACCTCGATGAGGCTCTCGTAGATCTTGGCGGACTCGTAGAGGTCACCGGACTTGTACGCGTCGCGCGCGTCGCGGCTGCGGGAGGCCTGATCGCGCAGGCAGTCAGGGTGGTAGAGCTTGTAGCCGTCACGCTCGATGAAGAGCTCCTCGTCGTTGGAGCAGTCCACGACCTCACCGCCCTGGGCGAAGGCGACGGAGGGGAAGCCCAGGAGGGCGACGGCGGTGAGCATGTGCGAACGAAGCATGAATCAAAGACCAGCGTAGTGGTGGGAGAGGTAGGATCAGTCGTCGATGACGCCGAAGCCGTCGTTGTCGCCCTTTCGGGTCTTCCCCTTGTCCTCGATGATGACCTTGGTCTCGGAGACGATGGGGGGCTTGTCCGCCTTCGGGACGACGGGCTTTTTCTCGATGGGGGGTTTGACCTCGGCCGGCACCTTGGGGTCGGGCTTGATGTCGGCCACGCTACCAAGGAGGTCGTCGGGGGGGTCGGTCTTGGTGGCCACGGCGGGGCGCTTCCTGTCCGGTGTCAGCGAGAGCTCGTAGTCGACGAGTTCTCCGGCGCGGAGCTCGAGCGACTTCATGGACAGGCGCTTGCGCTTGTGTCCGGGGGCGTCGAGGGAGAAGGAGACCTTGGAGGACTTGCGGGTGACCTTGAAGAGGAGCGCGTCGGCGTCGACGGTCTCGACGTAGCCCTTGGTGGTCGCGGTGGTCCCGTTGGGACCGCCGACGAAGCGCACGCAGTACTCCTTGGGGCCGGCGTCGCACGAGGGCGCGGCGGGGGTCGTGTCGACCTCCGCGATGACCTCTGGGATCGGGTCGACCTTTGAGACGACCTCTGGGATCGGGTCGACGGGAGGTTTCGGCGCGTCGTCGACCTTCTCGTCGGGCTTCTCGTCGGGCTTCTCCGCGACCACGGCGGGGTCCGTATCGACCCCCTCGCCGCCGCGGCTGGCGAGGAAGACGACGGCGCCGATGGCGAGGAGGATGAGCCCCGCGAGCGCGCCGACTGCGACCTTGAGGTTGTTGGAGACGGGCTCGTCTTCGAGGTCGACGGCGGCGGTGACCGCCGGCGCGAGGTTGCGCTCGACGGCCGGTTGAGGCGAGGGCTGTGACGTGGGCTGGATGGAGGCGGGGGCGTCGGACGGGTCGAGCGTGGCGGAGAACCCGATGTCGTGGTCCTCGTTGTGGTGCTCTCCAGTGGTCGGCGCGGCGTGGTCGCCCGTGTTGGGTCGAGGGATGGCCGCGTGGGACTGGGTGTTGAGGAACTGCGCGGTGGCGATGACGCCGCCCTTGCCGTCGAACAGCGGCGAGGGGGGGATGCTCGCCGGGTCGATCGCGGAGAGCTCCTCGGCGAACTTGTTGGCGTTGGGGGTTCGCTCGGAGACCTCCGAGGCGAGGGCGCGCCGGAGGACGGGGCCGAGCGGGCTGTCGAGGAGGTACTCGGGGAGTTCGAGAAGGCCGAACGTGTGGATGCGCAGGCATTCGAAGGGGTTGTCGGTCTTGATGACGCGATCGCCGCTCAGGAGCTCCACGAGGATGAGCGCCATCTGGTAGACGTCGAGCGCGGGCGTGACGGTCTGAGAGGCGATGTACTCGGGGGTCAGGTACTGGAGCGTGCCGAGGATCTGGCCGGTCGCGGTGAGTCGACCCGAGCGCTCCTTGGCGTCGGGCGGGTCGGGCTGCTCGCCCGAGTCGCCGGGGCCGTTCTTGATGTGCGCGATGCCGAAGTCGACGATGCGGAGCGCCTCCGACCTCATGTTGGGGTCGGAGAGGAAGAGGTTCGAGGGCTTGAGGTCCTTGTGGACGATGCCCAGGTCGTGGGCCTCTCCGAGCGCGTCGAGGCAGTCGATGTAGAGCGGGAGCAGGTGCTCCGGGCGCATCGGGCCGTGCTCGTTGAGCTGGTCCTCGAGGTCGTAGCCGTCGAGCAGCTCCATGACGATGAACGGGCTGTACGTGTCGTCGCCGACCTGCCCGATGTCGAGGATGTTGACGACGTTGCGGTGGCGAATGCGCGCGGCGAGTTTGGCCTCTCGGCGGAAGCGCTCGAGGACGGTCGAGAGCATGTCGTCGGTGCCGTGGATCCCTCGTAGGTCCAGGAACTTGATGGCGACGTCTCGCTCGATGACCGTGTCATGCGCCAGGTAGACCTTGGCGAAGCCGCCCTCCCCCAGGCGCTTCATGATCTCGTAGCGACCCTCGACGACATCCCCGACCGTCGCGAGTCTGTCCGTTATGCCTACCTTTTCCACTCGTCCTCTCCTTGACGCCCTTCACCGCTGCTTTGGTGAAAGGCGACCCTCACATCAGGCGTGCTGACCTTACTCTATACGTTACCACGTCGACCGATCGCAACGAAGGCTGCGGTGGTCGACTCCTGCTTACAGAACGACACCTCGGGCGATGAGATCTAAAGCGAATGAGGAGGCCAGATGTTCCGTGGG
>CAJXPN010000621.1 GCA_913058025.1 uncultured Myxococcales bacterium
AGAGTAGATCGTCGGCAGCGTCAGATGTGTATAAGAGACAGAGGTGCCACCTGGAGATGTTGATCGGGCGCGGGTTCATGTTCCGCAGCTCGACGAACACGTCGTCCGGGTCGTACGTCCCGTCGTCGCGCACGCTGCCGCCGAAGTTGATCTCGGTGATCATCACGTTGCCGCGCTCCGACGAGGTCGGCTCCCCATCCTCACCGATGACGCGGTACTGCGGCGAGCGACGCTCGCCGTTGATGGGGCTCTGCGCGTCGCACGCGGGGGTCGCCCACGCCAGACACGCCAGAGTCACCCACGCTGTGTGTTTGCTCCTCATCACACTCACTCCCAGTAGAAGGACATGCCGGTCGTGATCGCCCAGGTCGTCTGCGGCGAGCTCGAGCCCAGCGCGCTACCACCGGCGCGCGTGATCTCACGCGCGTAGTAGTCGCCGGGGAGGAAGACCGCGCCCTGCGCGAAGATCGCGAGCACATCCTGAGGAGAGTAGCTGAAGCCGAGGTCGAGCTCGGTGCCCATGTAGCTGCCCAGGCGCTGCTGCGCCTCGAGGTCCGCCTGCGAGTAACCGAACGGGAGGTCCTGCGCGATCTCCGGGATGTCGCCTTCGTCGACGAACGTCACGCCGGCGTCCTGGAAGACCCAGGCGCCCGCCTGGAGCTTCCAGGCCTGGCTGAAGCCGACGCCGAGCACCGCCTCGATGACCTGCGTTCCCGCCTTCCTCGACTGACTCTGCGGCGTGTTCTCCACGCCGCGTCGGTTGCCGATGTAGGCGGTCGGGTGCATGCCCGCCTGGTCGTCCATGAGGATGCCGCCGGCGTGCGCGCCCTTGAAGCCCACGAAGCCGTGGTTGTACATGACGCCCTGGTCGCTCTCGTGCGCCGCGCCGTCGGAGCGGAAGAAGCGCCCGAGCAGGTCGAGCTCGACCGAGCCCAGCTTGAGCATCGCGTCCAGGCCGCCGCCGAGCGCGTTGCCCTCGGCCGTGACGTCGCGCAGGCCGACCGACGTGTCCTTTCGATCGATGCCCGTGCTCCGCGTGTACTCGCCGAAGAGCTTGAGCTTGATCGTGTCCATGTCGAGCGTGTAGGCCACGCGCCCGCCGAAGATCGCGTTGAAGTCGTTGTCCGAGAAGTTGCCCAGCACGCCGCCGTAGGTCACGTCGGCGCCGGTGCCGCGGGGGTCGGACGCGCCGATGTCCCCGTAGAACGCGAACGCGCGGAGGTCCAGGCCATCGACCAGCGTCGTGTTCTCGTACGTCAGGCCCGTGCGCACCGTGAACGAGTCGCCGCGGAAGTTCACGCCAGCGGACTGGCTCTCCTGGCGCTTGACGAAGTCGACCTCGTCCGGCCTCAGCTGCACGCCGACCAGGTCCGCCATGCCGCGGATGCGCCCGGCGCCCTTGAGGTCCAGGTTCACCGTGATCCCGTCGACCACGTCCCAGAACACGTAGTCCTTGGGTACGCCGCCGATCGAGAAGAACTGACGCCCCACCCGGGTCGAAAGCGTCATCGCGTCCGTGTCCACGATCGTCCAGTCGATGTTGACCAGGTCCACGAACAACATGTTGTCGTCCTGGATGCTGCCCAACGAGTCGCCACCCCACAGGCCGTTGTGCCCGAAGCCAGCGTTCAGAGTGATGTTCTCCACGGGGCTGTCGGAGAACGTGGCGCGGAGCTGCGTCGTGGCGAAGGTGAGGCGGTCGTCCGAGTCGATCACCGACTGCGGACTCGCCTCGTCGGTCGCGCGGAAGTTCAGGTTGTCCCTGGCGATCAGCCTGGAGTTCACCCCGAGCGTCCACCTGAAGGAGTCGTTGTTCTGCTTGCGCGCGCCGCCGATGAGCTCACCGGAGACGTACGGCCTCATGATGTTCGACGTGCCCGTGGGGCGGTCGCGCATCGCGTCCGTCTGGTTCGACGCCGGGTCGTCGACGTTACCGTCGACGCCCTCGTCACCCTCCTGCTCGGGCTCGATGCCCTCCTCGGTCTGGGCCCACGCCTGCCCCGGCGTCGCCACCGACGATCCGAGCGCACACGCACCACCGAACGCCAAAACGCCCGCGATCCTGATCAGGTCCTTCTCGAAGCTTCGACTCATCGCTCCCATCCTCGAATCCCAGGCTCGCGCCTGGCGCGCCGCGCCCCCTCAACGGAGGCCACGCATGTGTGGTGGTCGGCCCGAAACCCCCTGCATGGGGCTCGCACCGCTCTCGATTCTCGCGTCGAGGCCCCGCATCACGCGAGGCCTCGATAAAAGTTCACTCTACTTCGTCGCTCAGGAACTCGATCTGCCCGAACGATGCGATGATCATCCGCAGCCCGAACGAGTCGAGCACCGGACCCGTCACCTGCACCTTCCTCCCCACCGTCAGCGGCGGGTTGCGCAGCGCGAGCTCTCGGTCCAGCGACGCGAGCCACTGGATGCTCCCGTCCTCGGACTCCAACCTCAGCTCGCTGAAGTTGTTGTTGTTCGCCTCGCTCGTCACGACGGCCGTGATCCTCTTGACCAGGCCGATGTCCGTGCCCTCGAAGGCGCGGTCGATCGCGTCGTAGTAGATCGGGAACTTGTCCTGGAGGTAGAGCGGCTCGTCGGCGTCGTCGTCGCGCTCGATGATCTCCTGGCTGTCGTACGCCAGCACCGCCCTGAACCCCTCGCCGAACCGGTTCGACATCAGCGCGCGCACCCTCAGGCGCACCTTGTTGCCGTACGTGAAGTCGGCCAGGCGCGAGTCCTTGAGCACCAGGATTCCGCCGGTCTCGTCCTGGATGAAGAACGAGCCGTAGAAGCGCTCGTCCTGACCACAGATCGCGTGCTTCTGGAAGTAACGAGGGTGCAACGTCACCACGCCCTCGATCGTCAGCGGCAGCTCGCGCACCACCGAGGGTATTTGGTCGAAGCCGCGATCCGCATCGCAGTCCCCCGTCACCGGGAAGGGCGAGTCTGGCTCGAAGCCCTGCCACACGAAGTCGTCGGACTCCGTCAGCGCGATCACGTCCGCGATCGGCGTCGTCCCCTGGAACGTATACGGCTCGTCCGTGTACTCGGAGAGCAGCCGCTCGGACGGGGCGACCTCTATCTGATCGGGCTCGCCGTAATCGTAAAGGCCGTCCGGGAGCGACGCCTCGCCCCCACACGCGCTCGTCGCCATCGACACGAGCGCACACGCAAGGAGCGCGCGCCCACAAGAGGTGTTCCTACGAGACGGCCGCGCCGTCTTCTTCTCTACGGAGTACATCCGCCAGCCCTTTTGCCTGATTTGACGTCGTGTCTCGTGACGCCTCGTGACCTTCTCAGAAACGCACGCTCCACACAGAAGCTTGCGTCCTCCAACCACACATCCACACATCGAGACACGCCATTCGCAACCAGGGCATTGGCTTAGCAAAAAAGTCACGCGAATCAAACCCTGCACATGCGAGGGCGACTTTTGTCACACAAAAGTCGCCCTCGCCACACCCCCCCTCCTCATCGCCCCCGGTCAGTACCAGCGCAGCGTGATCCCGCCCGCGACGGTGTCGAAGTCACCGTTCGAGTAGAAGTGCCTCACGTACCCGACGCGCGCGCCGATGGCGATCTGGCCGTTCACGAAGTACTCGAACCCCGCGCCTCCCTTGAGCGCCAGGCCCATCTCGGCGTACTCCGTCGTGTCGCCGTTCCCGCGCACCGTGTCGTAGGCGCCGTACGCGAACCCCCCGCCTCCCTCCAGGTAGAGGCCCTCGACCAGGAAGAAGTTACCCAGCGCCAGGAAGCTCAGGTGGTTGTGCTCGAGCTGCGCGTCGTTCAAGCGCACCGAGCGCGCCCACCAGTTCGCCTCCGCGCCCAGCACGAAGTTGTCGCTCAAGCCCCCGCCCACGATCCCCTGTCTCTTATACACATCTGACGCTGCCGACGATCTACTCTGTGTAGATC
>CAJXPN010000622.1 GCA_913058025.1 uncultured Myxococcales bacterium
GTCTCGTGGGCTCGGAGATGTGTATAAGAGACAGGGCGTGAGCGTGGGCTCGCTCTACCAGTACTTCCCGAACAAGGAGTCGGTCGTCGCGGCGCTCATCGAGCGCTTCATCGACGCTCAGTTCGAGATCCTGTCGACCCGGCTCGCGGAGACGATCCTGGACCCGGAGCGTGAGATCGAGGAGCACGTGCGCGACCTGGTCGTGGCGCTGCTCGAGATCAAGAAGCTCGAGCCCGAGCTCGCGCGCGTGCTCTTCGAGCAGACCCCGGCGGTGGGCAAGCTCGAGATGCTCCAGATCTGGGTCGAGCGCGCCGTCGCGGTCGTCGAGGCGGCCATCCGCGCGCGCGGCGCGCAGCTGCGCCCGGTCGACCCGGCGCTGGCCGCGCACCTGCTCGTCAACGCGATCCACGGGATCATGCACTACTCCGTGCTGCACCGGCCCGAGTACATCGCCTCCGAGGAGTTCGTCGACGAGGTCTCCACGCTCATCCTGAGCTACCTCGCGCAGACCCCTGGTCGGGGCGCTTGACGCCCCCACCTCGGCCTCTATTCTGAGCGTCGAACGAGCCACACATTCAACGAGAGGCGCGCCCAGCGAGCGCGCGAGGAGCAGGGTCTATGAGACGCTTCGAGGTCGTCGTCATCGGGAGCGGTCCCGCCGGAGAGGGCGCGGCGATGACCGCCGCCAAGCGCGGCAAGAACGTCGCGGTCATCGACAAGCAGGACGACATCGGCGGCGGATGCGTCCACTGGGGTACCATCCCGTCGAAGGTCCTTCGCCACGGCATCCAGGAGTACGTCGCCTTCCGCAACAACGAGCTCCTGCGCCCCGCCTTCGCCCACGTCCAGGTCGAGTACCCCGACCTGCTCAAGCAGGCCGAGGCAGTCATCGCCACCCAGGTGCGCATGCGGCGGCGCTTCTACGAGCGTAACAACGTCCCCGTGCTCGACGGCCACGCCCGCTTCGTCGACACGCAGACCCTCGAGCTCACGACCGCCTCGGGCTCGGTGGAGCACGTCACCGCCGACCACTTCGTCCTCGCGGTCGGCTCTCGGCCCTACCGCCCCGCCGACATCGACTTCACGCACCCGCGCGTGCTCGACTCCGACGCGGTCCTCCAGATCAAGGAGACCCCGAAGTCCATCACGGTCTTCGGCGCCGGCGTCATCGGCTGCGAGTACGCCTCGATCTTTCGCAACCTCGACTCCAAGGTCAACCTCGTCCACAACCGGGACAAGCTGCTCTCGTTCCTCGACGACGAGATCATCGACGCGCTCAGCTACCACCTGCGCGATCAGGGCGTGCTGATCCGCCACAACGAGGACTACGACCGCGTCGAGACCTTCGACGACCACGTCCTGCTCCACTCGAAGTCGGGCAAGGTCATCCGCTCGGACTACCTGCTCTGGGCCGCCGGCCGCTCGGGCAACACCGACAAGCTCGGCCTGGAGAACGTGGGCATCACCCCCAACAGCCGCTCCCAGATCAACGTCAACGGCTCCTACCAGACCGACGTCCCTCATATCTACGCGGTGGGCGACGTCGTCGGCCGCCCCGGGCTCGCCTCGGCCTCCTACGACCAGGGCCGCTTCGCCGCGACCCACATCGTCGACGGCACCTGCGACCGCCACCTCATCGAGCAGATCCCCTCGGGCATCTACACCAGCCCCGAGATCAGCTGCGTCGGCCCGACCGAGCGCGAGCTCACCGAGCAGAGCATCCCCTACGAGGTCGGACACGCTCAGTTCCGCTCGCTCGCGCGCGCCCAGATCGTCAACTGCCGCGTGGGCATGCTCAAGCTCCTCTTCCACAGGGAGACCTACGCGATCCTGGGCATCCACTGCTTCGGTTACCAGGCCGCCGAGATCCTCCACATCGGACAGGCCATCATGGCCCAGCCGTCCCCGGTCAACGACATCCGCTACTTCGCGAACACGACCTTCAACTACCCGACCATGGCCGAGGCGTACCGCGTCGCGGCGCTCAACGGGTTGAACAGGCTGGCCTGAGCCGCCCTGGAAGGGGCGCGTGGGCGCCTCGAGACCCGGCGGCGGCGGGGCCTCTCAGATCGGGCAGACCCCGATGCGGATCAGGAGGACGTCGGCGTCGGCCTCGGGCGGCTGAGACTCGGTGTCGAGGATGAGCCCGTAGCCCGAGGCGCCGTCGCCAGGCTCGTAGAGCCCGGTGTCGTAATTGTAGCTGATCTCGCCGTACGCGGCCGACCACTCCCCGGCCGTCGAGTCCACGCTCAGGCCCTCCTCGGTCACGAACCTGGACGACATCACGTCGATGGCGCAGACGTTGGGGATCGCGACGGCGATCGCGAGGACTCCCTGCGCGAGGACCTTCTCACCCCAGCCGGTATCGTTGTCGAACGTGTCCAGGGTTCCGCCGATGGTGAACTCGCCAGCGGCCGCGGGCGTGAGCAGCTCGCGCCTGGCGGGCTCGGGCGTGACGTTGGCGGTCATGTCGACGTCGGATGCCGGGTCGGGCTTCGTGGGGGCGTTCGTGGTGGTGCATCCGATGAGGAGGAGCGCCGCCCCGAGCGTGAGCATCGCGTGATGTGTGGTGTTCATTCGCCGCACCCTCCGAGGCGGATGCCGAGCACCTCCGCGTCCAGGTCGATCATCTCCCGCTCCCCGTCCATGGCGAGCTTGCTGGGCTGGAGCGCCATCTCCTCGCGCTCGGAGTAGACCATACCCGTGGCCTCTTCGATGAAGAGGTCGACGTCGGGGGTGCCGAACTCGCCGATCTTGGAGCCGATGCCCAGCCCGGTCACCGTCCGGTAGTCCTTCGAGTCGATCGAGATCTCACAGAGTGTCTCGCCGTCGAGCGACGCGCCGCCGACGCCGGGGGCGATGTCGACGGTGTAGTACTCGCCGCCGAACTCCATCTCGTAGCTGTCCTCGAAGGAGTGGTCCCCGGCGGCGTCGCCCGTGAGGAGCATGTTCGGCGCGTCGTCGGGGGGGTTCTCGTCGGCGATGACGTCTTCGGTCACGCTCGCGTCCTCCTTGACCTCGGCGGAGGGCTTGCAGGCGGCGGTGAGTGCCAACGTCGCCGCGAGGGCGAGGGAGAGGTGTCTGTGGTTCATGGCTTCGATCTCGGTCGAGTGGGTGGTCGTGGCGGACGATCTCTGGTCTACAACGTCTTCTCC
Source organism: uncultured Myxococcales bacterium (assembly GCA_913058025.1). Classification (GTDB taxonomy): domain Bacteria; phylum Myxococcota_A; class Bradymonadia; order Bradymonadales; family Bradymonadaceae; genus CAJXPN01. The sequence goes on from CAJXPN010000622.1 coordinate 3,156, forward strand.
AGCGCGTCATGTTCGACGCGATCACCTTACATGTGAGCTTGCCAAGCGGGCCGGTGTGTGGAGGGTGTGACCGCCCGCGATACGGTCGCGACGAGAGATCCACCACGACGAGCAGGCGCCCAATGGCCAACGAGAACGAGACGCGCGCGGGCCTGGGATTCGGGCTGCTCGCGTACATCGCCTGGGGGTTCTTCCCGCTCTACTGGAAGCAACTCCAGGAGGTGCCTGCGCTCCAGATCCTGGCGCACCGGATGGTGTGGTCGCTGCTGTTCGTGGGCATCCTGCTGGCGGCGCGGCGGAGCTGGGGCTGGCTGGCGCTGGCGCGCACTCCGCGGGTGTTGGGTATGTACGCGGCCGCCGCGACGTTCCTGGCGATCAACTGGGGGACCTACATCTACGGGGTGAACGCGGGGTTCGTGGTGGAGACGAGCCTGGGGTACTTCATCAACCCGCTGATCAACGTCGTGTTCGGCGCGATGTTCCTGGGGGAGCGGCTGCGCAGAGCCCAGCAGCTCGCGCTGGGCCTGGCGGCGTGCGGGGTGGCGTACCTGACGTGGGACTACGGGCAACCGCCGATGATCGCGCTGACGTTGGCGGTTACGTTCGCGACGTACGGGCTGATCAAGAAGAAGGCGCCGCTCGGGGCGCTCGAGGGGTTGAGCGTGGAGACGGCCGCGCTGTTCGTGCCTGCGCTGGCCTACCTCTGTCTCTTATACACATCTCCGAGCCCACGAGACAGGCAGAAATCTC
>CAJXPN010000623.1 GCA_913058025.1 uncultured Myxococcales bacterium
TGCGAGGGGACCGGCAAGCGAGCGCGAGCGAGCGGCGCCTGGGGGACCGTGCCGCGACCCCACCACCAGTCCTCTTCCAAACCGCGAACCCAAAGCCAAGAACAGGCGCACGTGAAGCTGAGGTCCCTGCGAGGGGACCGCGGAGTGAGCGTGAGTGAGCGGCGCCTGGGGGACCGTGCTGGAGTCCCACCCCCAGTCGACTTCAGAGCAGCAACCCCACTCCCAGTCCTCTTCCAAAACGCAGCCCCACCCCCGCAAGAACAGGTGCGAGCGCTGTCGGTAGCCAGGAAAACGAGCGCGCTGTATGGTGCCGGGGAACGAGATCGCCCGCGAGCCGAGGTGTGCCAAGGATGGCGCGCCCGACGACGTCCTCGCGGAGCCATGGAAGGGCAGGAGGTGCGATGATGCGTCACACGCGTCGGATCGTGTTGTGTGGGTTGGGGTTGTGCGTGGCGAGCGCGCTCGGGTGCACTTCCGGGCAGCGGAACGTGTCCACGGACAAGGCCACGGACGTGGGCGCCGAGGCGCACGCTCAGGCCGTGAACGAGCGGCTCGTGTGGGCAGACGCGCTGTCGGAGCGCGTGTCGAAGAGGCGAGACCGTGCGTGGAAGCGCCCGCCCGTGTGGGCGTCGCGTGAGGTCGAGGCGCTGGACCCTCCCGCGCGCGAGGCGCCCGAGGGCGCGGGCGAGGAGGCCGCGCTGCTGTTCGAGGCGCTGCTTGGCGTTCGAGGCGCGGGGTTCACGCTGGGGGCGCCCGCGAGGGCGAAGTACGCGTACTACGATGAGGGGAAGGACGAGCTGGTCTTCGCGGCCAAGGCCCCGAGAGAGGCGCTCGAGGTCGCGCTCGCGGCCGCGCTGGGGGAGGCGTTGCTCGCGCAGTACTACGAGCCTGGCGGGGGCGCGGGGGCGTGGGACGCGTGGTTGGCGCGCCGCACGCTGAGCGACGGTGAGGCGATGATGGCGGCGCTGTTGGAGTCGTTGGACACGACGGCCGACGTGTCGTCGGACCGGCCGGACCTGCTCGAGCGCGCCCCGCTCGTGCGCTCATGGGCGCTTGGTCATGAGGGCGACATCGGGTCCTCCGTGCATGGGTTCACGCACCGCGTGGGGTTGGGCATGGTGAACGCGATGTACCGCTCTCAGGGGTGGAGCGGGGTGGAGCTTTTGAGCGCGGCGCCGCCCGAGGCGACGGTCTCGGCGGCGCGTCACGGCGAGTGGATGAACGGGCAGGCGGCGCCGCGCTGGACGTGGCCCACGGGGCTCGACGACGGGATGGCCAGGCAGGGCCTCGAGATCGAGCGGTCGGGGAGCGCGGGCGCCACCACGATCGCCGCGATCGTCGAGGCGAACGGCGCCACGATCACGTCGTTGGCGCTGGCGATGGCGATGCGCGGCGACCACTACGTCTCCTACGCCGGCGACGGCGAGCGAGTGGTGGTGTGGGCGTCGCAGTGGGAGACGCCCACGGTGGCGGTCGAGGCTCAGGCCCAGGTGGAGAAGCTCCTCGCCGCGCGCGAAGGCGGCGGGCGGAGGTCGCGCGTGTGGCGCGACGGGCTCGATCTCGTCGTCGCGGTGGCGCTCGAGTCGCCGGACGCTCCGCTCGAGATCGCCGAGCGGGCGCTGGACGCCACGGTGGAGTTCCCGGCCCGCGGCGAGTTCCCCGTGGCGTACACGAACTCGGCGACGGAGAAGGTGCTGCTGGGCCGTGAGCTCGCGAGCTACGACGCCGACGACGGCGCGTGGTCGGAGCCGACGCTGGGCGTGAAGATGGATCTGAGCGCGCTCGGAGACGGCTGGAAGGTCGACCTGAACGACCGCGGCTTGCTGCGTTGGTTCGCGCGGCGCGAGGGGCAGCTCGTGCAGCTCAGCGTGGAGCTCTCGGATCCGCTGGCCGAGGACGGGTTCGAGGCGCCCGAGTACGCGTCGAACTTGGCCGAGGCGATGGGGAAGGCGATCCCGGGCGCGACGGCGAAGGCCGAGCACACCGCGTACCCGTTCGGGAAGGTGATCGAGGTCCGCGTGGACGGCGCCGCCGAGCGGATGCGCGTGGTGCACTTCCGCAAGGGGACGATCCTGTTCACCTACAGCGTGCGCGGCCCTGCCGAGGAGTTCGACGCGCTGTGGCGGTCCGCCGCGGGCGCGCTGTCCACGCTCCAGGGTCTCTCGACGGGGGCGCCAGGAGACGGCGAGGGGACACCCGAGTACACGATCGAGCCGTGATCTCGGCGGCGGCTGGCATGACCGGCGCCGACTCCGAGGTTGGGTGGGCGTGGATGGCGTGACGATGTGCGAAGGAGGATGCGATGAGCGAGCGCGTGTGGCCGGTCGGGACGATGGTGGTGCTGCTGAAGGGGGTGACCCCGGGGGACGGCGGGCATCCGCGACCCAGGGGGGCGTGCGGTGTGGTGATCAAGTCACCCGAGGAGGCGACCGGTTCGTACCGGGTGCGCTTCCCGGACGGCGGCGAGTTCGGCGTGGACGCGGCGGATCTCGAGGTGCTCAAGAAGTACCAGCAGGGTGAGCTCGGAGACACCGAGCTCGTGGCCAGCCGCCACGACCTGTACGCGCACGTGCACTACCGATGCGTGGTCGGGTCGAGGGCGTACGGGCTCGAGCACGCGAACTCGGACACGGACCTGCGCGGGTTCTACGTGGCGCCGGCCGACCTCCAGTGGTCGATCTACGGGGTGCCCGAGCAGCTCGAGCGGCCCGACGCCGACGAGGTGTACTGGGAGATCGGGAAGTTCATAAAGCTCGCGCTCAAGGCGAACCCGAACGTGCTCGAGTGCCTGTACACGCCGCTCGTGGAGCACAAGACGGAGATCGGAGAGCGCGTGCTCGAGGCGCGCGAGGTGTTCCTCTCGAAGATGATCTACCAGACGTACAGCCGGTACGTGATGAGCCAGTTCAAGGCGATGGGGCGCAAGCTCAAGGCGGGGGAATCGCCCAACTCGAAGCACTCGATGCACCTCATCCGGCTGATGATCAGCGGGCTGACGATCCTGCGCGATGGCTTCGTGCCCGTGCTCGCGGGCGAGCACGCCGAGCGGCTGCTTGCGGTGAAGTCGGGCGAGACGCCCTGGGAGGAGGTCGACGCGTGGCGGCTCGAGCTGCACGCCGAGTTCGATCGTGAGTTCGAGGCGTCGACGCTCCCGGAGCGCCCCGACTACGCCGCGGCGAACGAGATCCTGGTGCGCGCGCGGTACGACGCGGCGGGGCTGAAGTGGTCATGAACCCTACGGATCTCGCCGCGCGACGGGGCCAATTTCTTGGGTGTGTGCAGGGGTGTGTGTACAACGGGAGGTGGCGTCGCGCGCGCGGCGGCTGCAAGAACGTGTTCAGATCGTGTAAAATGAGAGCGGTCACCTGACCTTATACGAACCGAAACAGGATCCGATGTCCGCGGCGCCCACGACAGAGAGGCCGGAGGCGGCGTCTGGGGAGGCGCCGGGAGAGGAGCGCGCGAAGCCGCGCTGGCGGACCAGTGCGCGCGAGCGTTGGCGCGGGCGCACCCGCTCGAGCGGGACGCTGCGCTACGTCGTGCTGCCGCTGCTCCTCTGCGCGCTCGTGCTCGCCGCGGGCTACCTGGCGCGCACGAGGCTCGTGCTCGGGCCGAAGTTGGCTGCGGTGATGGAGCGTGAGGCGGGTCGCCGTGGCGTGGACCTGTACGTCGGTACGATGAAGCCTGTGGGGCTGACGGGGGTGCGCTTCGAGCAGGTCCGCGCGCGAGTCCAGCGGGGCCACACCAGCGTGGACGCCAGGATCGACGCGCTGGACGTGTACCCGGACCTGCTCGCGTCGTTGCGCCAGGGGCGCCCGGTCCCCGCCAGGATCACGCTCGACGGCGGCCACGTTGTGCTCGCGCGCGGCGCGGCCGACGCCGCGAGGGGTGGTCA
>CAJXPN010000624.1 GCA_913058025.1 uncultured Myxococcales bacterium
GAGATTTCTGCCTGTCTCGTGGGCTCGGAGATGTGTATAAGAGACAGGATCGACGCGGGCGCGGTGCTCGACGACGGGCACCCGGACGACCTCCCGGACGAGGCGCGCGCGATCAGGCTGGGGCGCGTAGCGAGGCGGTTACGCGCCGAGGGGGTCCAGGTGGACGCGGTGGTGGGGCCGATCGCGTGCGCGCAGCGAGGTCACGCCTGGCTGCGGCCCGATGAGATGGGGTCGCTCAGCGCGCGCATCGCGCGCGCCTGGGCGCCGCCCGAGACCCAGGGTTGGAGCGCGCGGCTGCGTGAGCTCACGGGCGCGAGAGAGACGAGGGCGAGGGGGGTCTCGGTCGAGCTGGACAACAGGTCGTTCCGTGAGCGCATGCTCGGGATGATCATGACCGCCCGGGAGCGGGTCGAGCTCCAGACCTACATCTTCAGCGAGGACGCCGCGGGCAAGCAGGTGGCGCGCGCGCTCGGGGCGGCGGCGCGGCGCGGCGTGCGCGTGCGGCTGCTCGTCGACTCACTCTGGAGCCAGGACGGCTCCTTGGGCATGGAGAACACGACGCTGCGCGCGCTGGACCTCGGGGACGTCGAGGTGCGGCGGCGGTGGCCCGTGGCGCTCGAGGAGGGGCTCCAGGGCTTCAAGCGTCGCGACCACAGGAAGCTCATGATCGTGGACGGTGCCCAGGCGATCGTCTCGGGTCGAAACATCGGGGGCCCGTACCTGACGGGCTTCGGGGAGGTCGAGCTCACCCGAACCTCGTCGCACGACCAGGTCCCATGGCTGGACGCCTCTATCGTGGCGTCCGGGGAGGTCGTCGGAGAGGTCCTCGAGGCGTTCGAGCGCGCGTGGACGGACTCGGGCGGGGCGCGCGGCGCCCGGATCGAGAGCTCGCGTGAGGAGGGTGACGTGACGTCGTGGCTCGTCACGCACGAGGGTCTGCGGGACGCCCACACGCTCGACGCGCAGCGCGAGCTGATCGACAGGGCGAGGCGCGTCCTCTGGATCATGAACACGTTCCCTGTCCAGAAGGAGCTGCGCAGCGCGCTGCGTGACGCGCTCGAGCGAGGCGTGGACGTGCGCGTGGTGATGGGGAACGTGCGGCCGCTTTGGGGCGAGGCGCGCGCGCCGTTTCAGGGCGGCGCGTCGCGCGCGCTCGCGACCGAGGTGATCCATGGGAGGATGAGCGATCTCATCCGACGCGGCGCGCTCGCCTGGGAGTTCGGGATCGACGCTCGCGAGGTCGCGTCCTGGTCGGACGACCTCGGCGGTGTGTTGCCGCACGTCCACGCGAAGGTGATGTGCGTGGACGACGAGGTCCTGGCCATCGGCTCGGCCAACCTCGACATCTCCGCGGCGTACTGGGAGTCGGAGGCTGTCCTCATCGTGGAGGACGTCGTGGCGGCTGGAGCGCTCGCGGCGCGGCTGGAGTCGTTCACGAGGTCGAGCCCGCGCATCGACCCGAGCGACGCGCGATGGGCGACGCGGTGGGCCGCGCGCGAGGCTCTCTCGGAGCACTGGCCCAGCGTGCTCGGGTGAGCGCGCCGGGCCGGTGGGGATCACATCTTCTCGCGGACCGTGTCCTTCCAGACCTTCTCGGCGTGCGCCTTGAAGCCCTTGGGTGCCTTGGCGAACGCGCCGTCGACCTTGAACTCTCCGCCCATGTCGTAGGTCTTGCCGTCGGCGGCCACGGCGGTGTCACCGCGCAGCGCGTACTTCTCGGCGTCGGCGGCGCCGATGAGGACCTTGTGCGTCACAGGGCTCACGTCCGAGCGGCAGCCTGCGCTGTACGCGAACGTGACCTCACCGATGCCGTCGCCGTCGATGTCCTGGACGGCCCAGTCGCCGACGTGCGGCTCGAGCGTGATGTCGAACTCGCAGTCGGCCACCTGCTCCTTGAACAGGCGGGTGTCGGACCACGAGCCGTCGCCCTCGAGGCCCGTGAAGCGCCCGAGGAGCATCATGGTCTTGCCGGACTTCGACGCGGTCTCGTAACGCGAGATCGCGAACACGCGCGTCCCGTACTTGTCCGTCCACCCGTAGATGTGGAGGAGGTCGCCCTTGACCTCGAGCCCCTCCGGGGCCTTGCCCTTCAGGTCCATCATGACGAGCGTGTCGGTCGCCGAAGGATCCTGCTCCATGTGCTCGGGGCGAGTGCGGTCGTCGTCCTTGACGGCGTTGGTCGCCGCGCCGGGCGCGTCCTTCTTCGCAGCGTTCGTCTGCGTCGCGGGCGTGTCCGAGGCTGCCTTCTTGGCGTCGGCGCCGGTTGTCTCGGCGCCGGTGGCCTCGGCGGTCTCGTTCTTTGCCTTGTCGGGGTTGGTGTCGTCGCAGGCCAGCGCGAGCGTCGCGATGGCCGCCAAGGTCGCGGCGTATGTGAGCGTCTTCATGTGTCTCGACTCCATTGGTGACGTCGCGTGGTGGCGTCAGCGCTCCACGCGTCGTGTGTGCAGTGCGCACCTAACCGCCCACACGACATGTCGTCAACGCGCGTCGACATCCAGGCTCTTCCGAAGGAGTCTCACCGTAGGGTGATCGTATCGCTACCACTGGAGAGGTAGTTGGAGCGCATCAGAGCCGCGACGATGGGGCAATGGAGGTGGGAAGCGATGACCACGAGCACGTAGGGCAGGCGCTCGGCGCGCCGTGGGTGACTACGTGAGCGGGGGTCACTCGAGGCGGTTGGGGCCTTCGACGCGCGCGGGTGAGCCTTCCTGCTCGGGCGCGCGGACGACGTACTCTACGACGTGGCAGCGGGCTTTGGCGACGCTCTTCGAGACCTTCACGAGCGTGGTCACGCGCGCGACGCGGCCCTCCTCCTCGACGGCGTACGTGAGCTGGGCGCGCATCGGACGGTGCGCGCCGATGCCGAGCGCGTCGAGGACCTCGCGGACGGAACCGTCCGCGACCTCCGTGGGAGCGTAGGGCCGACCGGGAGCGCGCGCGTTCGCGCAGTCGGGGCCTCGGCCCATCCCGTGGTCGGAGTTGTAGACGAACCCGGGGGCTCCGGGCACGAAGCCCGACGCCTCGGCGGAGGCGCGGGCGCGTTCGGCCACCTGCCTGGCGTGCCCCTTGGTGAAGAAGGCCATGCTCGACTTGGGCTTCCGGATCATGCCCACGGAGACGGCGCCCGCGAGGCAACCGACGAGCATGCCCATACCCCAGGCCTTGAGGAACCAGTAGCGCTCGGTCTCCTTCTTTCGGATCCTCGAGATCACCACCAACGCGAGCACCGCCAGGGTCACGACGGGGAAGACGATCACCAGCAGACCGAAGAGGTCTGGCAGCGTCAACGGCTCGGCCAGGAACGTGATCATGGTCGGACCTGCATGGGAGGAGACAAATTGAGCGTCGCGTCACATCAGCAACACTTCTATCCTGGGGCCCTCGACACATCACGGCAAGCACAGAGGAGACGAATGCGAAGCGTCACATACGAGGAAATCGAAGGGCTCATCACCAAAGCCGAACAACAGCAGACGATGATGACGTGCACGTTCAGATGCACGGTCAGCGGCCAGAGCGCGGACTCGGCCGCCGCGATCCAGGGGGGGGCGAACAGCGGCGGAATGATGGTGCACGCGAAGAACGCCGCCCGGCGGTCGATGTGGACGTCCGTGCGCCGGATGCTCTTCGACGTCATCTCGAAGTTCCTGGGCCGAGGGACCGCGGGTCGGATGGCGCGCGAGGTGTCCTCGTCGATGCTCTCGGGAGCCCAGCAGATGAGCCGGAACATCTTCACCGAGGAGCAGAAGCGTGACGCGATCGTGCGCTCGTTCGTCCAGGTCCAGTCGCGCTTTCGCTACGACGAGGGCATGGGTCAGTGGGTGTGGGCGTCATGAGCGGAGCTGTCTCTTATACACATCTCCGAGCCCACGAGACAGGCAGAAATCTCGTA
>CAJXPN010000625.1 GCA_913058025.1 uncultured Myxococcales bacterium
GATCGTCGGCAGCGTCAGATGTGTATAAGAGACAGCCTGGCAGGTGATGGCGTCGCAGAGCGTGTCGGCCCCCGAGGCGTCGTCGCCCCCGTCTGTGTTCGTGGTGCCGACCGGGCAGCTCACGCAGGCGTTGTTCAGGACGCGCTCGTCCTGGAGGCAGCGGGTCACGTCGCAGAGGGTGTTCATGTCCGAGGCGTCGTCGCCAGCCTCGTTGGTCGTGCCCGCGGGGCACGCGGTGCAGAGGTTGTTGAGGACGAAGGTGTCGGCGAGACAGATGATCGGGGAGCACGTGGTGTCGTCGCCCGATGGGTCGCCGCCTCCCGCGATCTGGGTGCCCTGTTCGCATGGGACGCATGCGTTGCCCTGGACGCGTTGGTTGGGGGGGCAGAGGTTGGCGTCGCAGACAGTGTTGGCGCCCGAGGCCTCGTCGCCGGCCATGTTCGTGCGGCCGAGGACGCACCGTACGCATCGGTTCGAGAGGACGCGCTCGTCCTCTCCGCACAGGGTCACGTCGCAGAGGGTGTTCATGCCAGAGGCGTCGTCACCGGCGTCGTTCGTGGTGCCCGCCGGGCAGACCTCGCAGAGGTTGCCCACGACGAGCTCGTCTTCGGCGCATTCGATGGTGTCGCACGCGGTGTCCTGCCCCAGCGGGTCGTCGTCGGGCATGTTGCGTGTGCCGGGCAGGCAGGCGGCGCAGGCGCCGTCGAGGACGAACTCGTCCCCAGCGCACCTGGGCGGGTCGCAGGTCGTGTCGGGGCCCGACGCAACGTCGTCGGGCATGTTCCGCTCGCCAGGCGCGCACGGGACGCAGGCGTTGCTCAGCACGCGCTCGTTCGCCTCGCACTCGATCGGAGCGCAGGAGGTGTCTCCCTGCGAGGGGTCGTCGCCTGCCTCGCGGGTGGTCCCTGGAGCGCACGTCGTGCACGTGTTCGACTCGACCCGCTCGTCCTCTCCACAGAGGGCGAGGCCGACGTCGGCCTCGACGCCGACGTCCGCGGAGGAGTCGGTGTCGAGGCCGACGCCAGTGTCGGAGGAGGAGCCCACGTCATCGAGGCCGGGAGGGTTCTCCTCGGCGTCGAGGCCGAAGAGGCACCCCGGCGCGCAGAGGGTGACGGTGAGCAGCGCAGCGAATGTTCGTTTCTGACGAAGCATATGGATGATCCGAATGGGTAATGATGTGCCAGCGTCGCACTCTACAAGAACATGGCCCTCGACAGGGGGGTGATGGTGGACGATTTTAAGTCGGTTTAAGGGCGCCTGAGGCGCCTGGAGTCGACCGAGTACACACCAAAGAGGCTGACATGGACGTCGCGCGCCTGAACCTGCACATGCTCAACCCCGAGCAGTACGAGGCGACCACGCACAAGGAGGGGCCGCTCCTCATCCTCGCGGGCGCAGGGAGTGGGAAGACGCGTGTGATCACCCACAGGGTGGGTTACCTGATCTCGCAGGGCGTCGATCCCAAGAAGATCCTGGCGGTGAGTTTCACGAACAAGGCCGCCACGGAGATGGCCGCGCGCGTGTCGAAGCTGATCGGAAAGGAGAACGCGCGCAAGGTCCACATGTCGACCTTCCACAGCCTGGGCCACGAGATCCTCAAGCGAGACATCAAGGCGCTGGGCTACCGCCTCCCGTTCACTATCCTGGACGAGGGGGATCAGCAGAACGTCATCAAGTCCGCCTTCGACGAGCTCAACCTGGACCCGGCGATCGTGGACCCGAAGCGCGCGGTTTTCCTGATCAGCCGCGCCAAGATGGAGCTGTGTGAGCCGGCGCAGATGCGCGACTTCAGGTTCGACCCGGACCTCCCCTTCGCCCAGCGGATCTACAAGCGCTACGTGTCGGCGCTGCGCGGCCTGAACGCGGTCGACTTCGACGACCTGATCTGCCTGCCGGTCAAGCTCTTCATGGAGCATGAGGACGTGCGTCAGTGGTGGTCGAACCGCTACGAGTACGTCATGATCGACGAGTTTCAGGACACGAACCACACCCAGCTCATGTTCGTCCACGAGCTCATCAAGGATCACCAGAACATCTGCGTGGTCGGTGACGACGACCAGTCGATCTACGGGTTCCGCGGCGCCGTGGCCGACAACATCCTCAACTTCGAGCACCGCTACGACGGCACGAAGTTGATCAAGCTCGAGCAGAACTACCGCTCGACCCAGATCATCCTGGACGCGGCGAACGCCGTGATCGCGAACAACTCGGTGCGCAAGAGCAAGACGCTGTGGAGCGCGCAGGGTGATGGCGAGCTGCTCCGCTACGTGGAGTGCGCCGACGAGCGCGAGGAGGCCGAGTTCGTGGCGTCCGAGCTCGAGCGCATCAAGTTCGACCTGGGCTGGGACTACTCCGACTTCGCGATCCTCTACCGCGTGAACCCGCAGGCGAGGTTGTTCGAGGAAGGGCTGCGCCAACTCGGCATCCCGTACGAGGTGGTGGGGGGGCAGGAGTTCTACGACCGCAAGGAGGTCAAGGACTTCGTGGCGTATCTGAGGGTCTGCTACAACCCCGAGGACGAGAACGCCGCGCGCCGGATCGTCAACGTCCCTGGCCGCGGGGTCGGCCCGGTTCTGCTCGAGCGGATCTCGGACTTCGCCGCGGCGAACATGCTCAGCTTCTTCGAGGCGACGCGCATGGTCACCCTCAACACGTCGTTGATCGATGGGATCGGCTTCGGCGTGGGCTCGAAGCTGACCGAGTTCGTCGCGTTCGTCGACCACTTCCACGGGCGCTTCAACGACGTAGAGTTCGGCGGGGACGACCTCGGGGAGGTCGCGCGCGACATGTCCCGGAGGCTCGACTACGAGGGGTACATCAGGTCGGGTGAGAAGAGCGCGAAGATCGCGCGCCGTCGGCTCGAGAACGTCGAGTCGCTGATGTCGGACCTGCACAACTTCTGGACGCGCCACGGCGGCGACCTGGAGAAGTACATCACGAGGTTGGCGCTCGACCGCTCGTCCCACAACAACAGCGAAGAGGAGAAGGAGGACAAGGTCACGCTGATGACGCTCCACTCCTCCAAGGGGCTCGAGTTCCCGGGCGTCTTCATGGTCGGTATGGAGGACGGGTACCTGCCGCACATGCGCGCGGTGGAGGACGAGCGCGAGGTCAGCGAGGAGCGCCGCCTCGCCTACGTGGGCATCACGAGGGCGAAGGAGCTCCTGACGTTGACCTCGGCGTCCGAGCGGACACGCTACGGTAAGAAGGAGGGGAGGGAGCCGTCGAGGTTCCTCGCCGAGATCCCGGTTGCGAAGATGGCGCGCGAGGTCGGCGCCCAGACGGACTCGCTCGCCGCGCACCAGGACAACAGGAACCAGCGCATGATGGACCTCGCCAAGAAGATGTTCGACTTCTGAACGTCCAGGCGCGCCTCACTTCTTCTTCGACTTCTCCTTTCGCTTCTTGACGAGCCGGTCGCGGATCTTGCTCAGCCTTGAGGTCGACGGTCGGGCGCGCTGATAGCGCTCCTGTCTGGGGTGCGCGATCGCCCAGCCGTAGCATTCGCCGAAGCCGCGTCGGATGATCTCCTCGCCGAAGTCCCGGCCGTTGCCCATGCGGACGTAGGCGAGCGTGCGGCCGTACTTGTCCTTCCTCAGGGGGGCGTCGGGTTTGGACGCCTCGAGGCGCACGTTCTTGCCGTCGAGGAGCTTGGTGGCGGCGTCGTGTGCGGCCGAGCCCAGGGTGATCTGCGTCGTGACGGAGGTCGACTCGCGGTCGGCGTCGCGCTTGGCCTTGGCGTTGCGTTTGGACTCGGGGGTGTCGAGCCCGAGGACGCGGACCTTGAACTCCTGCCCGGAGGGGAGCTGGGCGACGAAGGTGTCGCCGTCGATGACTCGCCCGACGCGGACGCGCGTGCCGTCGGGGAGCGGGTCCGGCGCGGGCG
>CAJXPN010000626.1 GCA_913058025.1 uncultured Myxococcales bacterium
AAGTGAAGCTGAGGTCCCTGCGAGGGGACCGCGATAGCGAGCGTGAGCGAGCGGCGCCTGGGGGACCGTGCTGCAACCCCACCCCCAGTTGGTTTCAGAGCCGCAAACCCAACCCCAAGAACAGCCTCTCTCGCTCAAGGAGCGAGCGTGCCGATGAGCGTGTGGCTGGTGCAGCGGTCGATGAGGACGCTCGCGTAGTCGCCGGGCTTGAGGTGATCGTCGGCGGGGCGCGGAAAGACGACCATCTTGAAGTCGTCGGTGCGTCCGCACAGGTCGGCGTCGGTCTTGCGCGAGGAGCCCTCCACGAGGACCTCGAACGTCTTGCCGACGCGGGTCTCGAAGATCTCGAGGGAGTTGGCCTCCTGGGCGTCGATGAGCGTGCGCAGGCGGCGCATCTTGACGTCGTGGGGGACGTCGTCGTCGAGCTTTCGGTGGGCGAACGTGCCGGAGCGCTCGGAGTACGCGAACAGGTAGCCGAAGTCGTAGCGGGTCTGCTTGACGAGCTCGAGCGTCTTCTCGAACTCCTCCTCGGTCTCGCCCGGGAAGCCCACGATCATGTCCGTGGAGATGGCCACGTCTGGCATCGCCGCGCGGATGTCGCGCACGAGCGTGTCGTACTCGGCGCGCGTGTACTGGCGCCGCATCCGCTCGAGCATGGCGTCCGATCCCGACTGCGCCGGCAGGTGCAGGTAGTTGCAGATCTTGTCCTGCGTGGCCATCGTCTCGATGAGCTTGGGCGTGAAGTCGGTGGGGTAGGGCGAGGTGAAGCGGATGCGCTTGATCCCGTCCACGGCGGTGAGCTCGAGGAGCAGGTCGGCGAAGTCCGTGTCCCCGTTGGTGTAGGAGTTCACGGTCTGGCCGAGCAGCGTGATCTCGGTGTAGCCGCTCTCGGCGACCTCGCGGGCCTGGCGGATGATCTCGCTGGCCGGCACGCCGCGCTCGCGGCCTCGAGTGAACGGCACGATGCAGAACGTGCAGAACTTGTCGCAGCCGCGCTGGACCGAGATCCACGCGTTCGTGCCCTCCTTGCGCACGGGCGTGTAGCCCTCGTAGACCTCGGCCTTGTCGAGCTTGATGTCGACGGTCGGGTCGATGGACTCGCTGCGCTGCTTGGCCACGAGGTCGGGCAGGCGGCGGTAGGCGTCCGGGCCGACCACGAGGTCGACGTAGGGCGCGCGCTCGACGATGAAGTCCTTGAGGTGCTCGGCCATGCAGCCGGTCACGCCGAGGATGAGGTCCGGGTTCGCGTGCTTGTAGCGCAGCAGCTGCGTGAGCCGCCCGAACACCCGCTCCTCGGCCTTCTCGCGGATCGCGCACGTGTTCACCAGGATCACGTCGGCCTCGCCCAGGCTCTCGGCGGCCGCGTAGCCGTCCTTTGCCAGGATCCCGCCCATGAGCTCGCTGTCGGCGACGTTCATCTGACAGCCGTAGGTCTCGATGTAGACCTTCGCCTCCCCGAGCGTACCCGTGGGCATGTGGTTGACGCCGCCGTCGGCGGCCATCGGATCTCGTGTGACTGTCTGCTCTGTCATCGCCTCATCTCCTTCGAGCGTTCATCGCGTTCACGGGCTTGCGCTAACCCCGCGTCCCGCGTCGCCATTTCAGCGCGCGCGGATCGGTGACACTATGGAGCGGCGCGCGGCGTGTCAACGCGTGGTGCTACGCGTGTGTGGTTGGGCCGCGTCAGCTCCGCCCGCCTCTCCCTCGCGCGGGAACTTCTCCCGCTGGCTGCTGTCCCTTCGACGTGGCCGGCGTGGAACGATGAGGTCAGGTGTGGCGTGTGTCAGCGTGTTCATGGGGGCTGCGGCGTGTGCGTTGGCGTTGGCGAGCGTGCCGACCAGCGCGCCTGCGCTCCCTGGCAAGGGCGGCGAGATCGATCCGGTGGTCGTGACGAGGACGCTCACGCGACACACCCCGGAGTTCAAGCGCTGCCTGGGTAGGCGGTTCAAGAGCGACGATGAGTTGGTCGGCACGATCGTGATCCTGTTCACGATCGGTGAGGCGGGGGTCGTGACGTCAGCGCACGTCGAGGAGGACACGGTCGGTCATGGCGTGGAGGCGTGCTTCGTCAGGGTCATCGAAGGGGTTCGCTTCCCTCCCCCGACGAGCGGCACTCCTACGATCGAGAGGCGCTTCGTGTTCGACACCTGAGGTCCCTGCTCGACGATGTCCTGTGTGGGTGTCTGGGTGAGCGTGTCGTGTGGTGCGGGGCGGTTCAGGGAGCGTCCGAGAGGGCGGAGAGTTTAGTGCGGGGCGGGGCTCGCGCTGCGCGCGACCGCAGCAGTCCGCTCTACGTCTGTGCTGGCACCAGCTGGCACGCCTTTGATGGGAGGCTCGGTGGCGTGCACCGTCGATAGGCTCGTTCCGCGGATGTGCGGCTGGGATGGGGTCGGCGTGTCGGTACGGCCTCACTGGTGGTCTGGGGCGCTCCGAGCGCGAGGTGGGTGGGGACGCGACGGGAGCCGTGAACGAACCTGGAGGCTCCCAGGTGCCTCTGCGGGTCGGTTTTGGAGTGAAGGCCTTAAATAGCTTCGACGGGCCGCAGGCCCGCAGACGGCGCTACGGAGCGTTCTGGAGGGTTTCGCCCCTCCAGAACGCTTCGCCGAAGCCACCCTCGGTCCACCCCGACGCCCTCTCGACACGCCGGAGCCCATCCCAGCCGCACATCCGCGGAACACGCCTATCGACGGGGCAAACCTCCGTGCCTCACGTCAAAGGCGTGCCAGCTGGTGCCTCCTCCAACCTAAAGCGGACTGCTGCGGTCGCGCGCCGCGCGAGCCCCGCCCCAAACTCTCCGCCATCTCGGACGCTCCCGAACCGCCCCGCACAACCCGAGACGCCCTCTCGAACGCTCCCAAAACAGCCCCGAGACACACTCGACGCCATCTCGGAAACGCTCCCGACGCGTCCGCTCAGCCCACTCGCCGCTCCCAGTCGAGCGCGGTGCGGACCATGACCCCGAGGTCGTCGTACTTCGGGGTCCAGCCGAGCAGCTCCTTGAGCGCGGACGAGTCGGCGATGAGCGCGGCGGGGTCGCCTTCACGGCGGCCGACCTCGCGCGCCTCGAAGTCGACGCCGCTGACCTCGCGGACCGCGTCGACGACCTCACGGACCGAGTAGCCGTGGCCGTAGCCGCAGTTCAGCGTGGTCGAGTGGCCGCCGCCGGCGAGGTGGTCGAGCGCGAGGAGGTGCGCGGCGGCGAGGTCCGAGACGTGGATGTAGTCGCGCACGCCGGTGCCGTCGGGGGTGTCGAAGTCGGTGCCGAAGATGGCGAGCCCGTCGCGGCGCCCGAGCGCGGCCTGGCAGGCGACCTTGATGAGGTGCGTGGCGTCGGGGGTGGACTGGCCGGTGCGGCCCTGCGGGTCGGCGCCGGCGACGTTGAAGTAGCGCAGGATCACGTGGCGCAGGCCGTGGGCGTATCCCACGTCGCGCAACATCCCCTCGGTGCACATCTTCGAGCGGCCGTATGGGTTGATCGGGGACAGCGGAGTGGTCTCGTGGACGCGCTCGATATCAGGCGTGCCGTAGACGGCGGCCGTCGACGAGAACACGAACCGTTCGATCCCCGCGGCGACGCAGCGCGCGAGCAGGTTGTGAACCCGCACCGTGTTGTTGTGGTAGTACTTCAGCGGGTCGGAGACGGACTCGGGCACGACGATGTTCGCCGCGAAGTGCATCACGGCCTCCACGCCGACCAGCGCCCTGTCGACGTCGCCCGCGTCGCCCACGTCCCCCTCTACGAAGTTCGCCCCGGGCGGGACGTTCTCGCGGACCCCCGTGGTGAGGTTGTCCAGGATGGTGACCTCGTGGCCCGCGTCGATGAGCGCCCACGCGACTGTCTCTTA
The DNA here is from genome assembly GCA_913058025.1 of uncultured Myxococcales bacterium. Taxonomy (GTDB): domain Bacteria; phylum Myxococcota_A; class Bradymonadia; order Bradymonadales; family Bradymonadaceae; genus CAJXPN01. Next base: position 3,846 of record CAJXPN010000626.1, read on the forward strand.
TACACATCTCCGAGCCCACGAGACAGGCAGAAATCTCGTA
>CAJXPN010000627.1 GCA_913058025.1 uncultured Myxococcales bacterium
GCGCAGGAGCGCGGCGTGGCGGTCGAAGGCGCGCTCGACGTCGCCCGCCCAGAAGTCCATCTCGGCGGCGACGAACTTCGCCTCGACGCTCGCGCCCGGCTGCTCGCTCGTCCTTGACTCGCCCGCGAACCACGACGCAGCCGAGGCGCTCGCGGCGTTCTCGGAGGAGAAGACGTAGTCGGGCCGCGCCTGAGACCCCGCGCACGCGGTGAGCGTGGCGACGGCGGTGAGCGTGGAGAGGGCGGCGAGGCGTCGCTTCAGGAGGCGCTGAGTCATGGTGTGCGTCACGTGGCGGAGGGGAGGGCGGCGAGTGTATGGGCCGTGGATAGCACGAGGCGACTTTGGCGTCGACGCGGCGCGCACTGGGCGTGCGGTATATCGCGCGCGGGCGCCCCTCTATTTCCATGCGGCCCGGCGTGCTCAGGTTCGTGGCCGGACGTGGCGAATGAAGAAGAAGAACGAGGAGGTTCGATGTTCTCGACGGACATGTTGAAGGGGTCGGGTGACCCGCAGGTGTGGATCGACGCGTGGCCCGCGATAAGCGAGCGCACGGCGTCAGGGCCGCTGGGGGTCGAGCTGATGTCGATCGGCGAGGACGAGGTCGTGCTCGAGTTCGAGATCACGGACGCGTCACGCCAGCCTATGGGGTTGCTGCACGGGGGCGTGAGCGCGCTGGTCGCGGAGTCGGCGGCGTCGCTTCACTCGGCGTTCCTGGCGGACCTCACCGCTCAGGCGCCGGTGGGCATCGACCTGAACGCGACGCACATCTCGTCGGCGCGCGCCGGCAGGGTGCGCGTGGTCGGCCGGGTCGTGAGGCGCGCGTCGACCCACGTGTTCCACCAGGTCGACGTGATACACTTGGAGACGCAGCGCCTGCTGTGCACGGCGCGGGTGACGAATTACCTCAAGCCGCTCTGAGGGAGCGCTCGTGGTTCGGAGTCGTCTCGCGCCAGCGGGTGTCGCCAACAGCTCGGCTTCGCTCTACTCTGGGACCACGTCGGATTGGACAGGGCGCACGCTCTTGCGCGTGGCGAAGAGGGTCTTCTGAACGCGCTCATTTCATGTGTCGAACGGAGTCGAGGATGAAGAGGTGGGCTGAGCGTGGCGTGTGGGTCACGTTGGTGACGTGTCTGGTGTGTTGGGTGAGCGTGGTTCATGCGGAGCCGATCAACTCGGTGATCGGGGACGAGAGTTGGGTCGTTGCGCACAGCGAAGAGCCCGTCGAAGGACTGGACGGCGAGGTCGAGCGCATCCAGACGCACCTGCGCTTCGTGCTCGGGAAGCTCCGCGCGGGCAGTGAGTCGCCTCTCGGGGAGGCCCAGCGCGCGCGTCGGCTCGAGCTGCTCGGCGCGCTCGAGGATTACGCTGATGGAGGTGTGTTTCCTCAGCGAAGTCAGGGTGATGGGTGGGGCGTGAGGCGCCCGCAGTTCGTCGATGAGCGCGGCGTACACTGTGCGGTGGGTGAGCTCATCCGTGTGAGCGGCCACGGCGAGCTCGCGGAGTCGCTCGACCGGGCGTACGAGTTCGACGTCGTCGACGACATGGACTCCCATGAGTTGCTGTCATGGGCTGCGCACCACGGCTTCTCGCCCCGCGAGCTCGCCATGATCCAGCCCCGGTACAGGCGCGCTCCGACGTTCGATGAGATCAAGGACAGCGTCGCGCGCGACCTCGACGAGAGCTTCGAGCGGTGCAGCGCGGTCGGCGTGCCCGTGAAGCAGGTCGTGATGAGGTTCGAGTCGGTCGAAAGTCGGGCGTTCGTCGCGAAGCTCGTCAGGCCCATCACTCCGTTTACGACGTGCATTAGCGACCCGTACCAGACGCCCTTCACGGTGGGTAGTCTGACACGTGGGAAGATCGAGCCGTTCAATGAGAAGGTGCGTCTGACGCTACCTTCCGCCAGGTCGTTCATGACGGAGAAGCTCGAGGCTATGCCGTTTCACAGGCTCGAGACGCAGTGTTTGCCTGGGGGGGCAGAGAGGGCGAACCCCGACAAGGTGCGCGTGCGGGTGGTGTCGAACGAACACGAGGCGCGCCTGGACGTGGAGACGGTGCCGGAGATGCCCGACGTCCAGTCCTGTATCGCGGAGTATGTCGAGGGGAAGGGGCCGGTGCAGAAGGCGAAGTGGGACGTGGACGTCGTCGTGGAGCGGGATGTCGAGAGCCACATCAATGAGTTCATCCTCCGGAACAACCTCGCCCACCGGCTCGACGAGTCTTTGACGTGGTGTTTCCACGAGGGAGCGCCTGAAGACGGCGCGTTCCTCGTCCGGGCGAGAGTGAAGAGGGCTGAGCAGTCGATCGACGTCGAGGTCGTCGGGGGTACCGCTGAGTTCGGAGCGTGCATGCGCGCGCGCGTTCGCTCGAACCTCGCCACGAACCTCGCGGTATCGCGCCCGACGGGTGACGGCGAATGGGAGCGCGTTCAGCTCATCGACGCGGACGCGTCGGCGGAGGTGTCTCATGTCGGTAAGACCCTCAAACAGCTCGAGCGGTTGTACCGGAGGGGGCGCCGAATGAAGAACCGAAACCCCGACTGAGGCGAGTCCATACGACGCCTCTCGATGCCAGGCGCGCTGAGCGGCGCGCTGGCGCACCCCTTACCCATCGCAAGAACGAACCGAGGCGGCCTCTCCATGAGAGGCCGCCTCGTTCATGTTCGCCGCGGCGCGAGGTGTGGGCTCAGGAGTCGACCCACTGCTGGGCGCTGGCGCGCTCGTCCTCTCCGAAGTTACGGATGGTGCCGTCGAAGAGCGAGGAGGCGATCTTGGTGGCGAGCTCCTGCGCGCCGCTGGCGCCGACGACCGCGACGCGATCGAACGCGTTCCGGCTCTTGAGCCCGGAGCTCAGGTCGGCGGTGAGCGCGCTGGGCTCGATGCCTTCGACGCCCTCGACGTCGAACATGACGTTGAGGGTGCCGGCGCGCCCGCTCAGCTTCTGGCCGATGGCGCCCTCGAGGCCCTCGTAGTCGCCCTTCGAGATCTTGCCCGAGGCCTTGATCGTGAGCATGCGGTCGTTCTAATTCGTGATCTTGAACATGGTCCAAATATCCTTCTCTCATACGTGGTCTGGGCGGTTATCATAATTGGGTCTTGCCCGACCTTCTGAATGAAAGATGTGCGCGGACCGCATGGAGTCAAGCGATCACGGCGTGACGTCGACAATGTCGGCGTCCGAGAAGATGCCGTGTCGTGCGAGCTCGTCGTCGAGCCGGCCTGTGAGCGAGAGGCGCGTCAGGCGCCACTCCGCGCGCGCGGCCCAGCGCGGGTAGAGCCAGAGGAGCTCGCGGTGCGAGGCCGAGCGCAGGTGCGCGAGCGCGGGGCCGATGGCGGCGACGAGCGGCGCCACGGCGACGACGCGCGCGTCGCGCTTCGTGGCACCCGCGGCGACGATCGCCGCGCCGGCCATGCCCGCGAGCAGCCGTGCGTTCTTGGACGCTCGATCGCTGTGGTAGGAGAGGAAGATAGGCCAGAAGTCTTCGAATGTGCGTGCCACCAATGAACCTCGTCTGGAGCAGGCGTTGCCCGGTGTCGTGATCGCGACGTAAGATGACGGCCGCGACTCTAACACACCGAGGTTCGGGATGTCGTCGAAGACTGAGGGAGCGAGGCGCTACGAAGAGCTCAGCGCGCCGAGCGCGCCGGGCGTGATCTGGTCGGAGGCCGTCGGGTTCGTCGACGCGCAGATGGCGCGCGACGGCGCGCACGACTGGGGCCACCTGGGGCGCGTCTACGTGAACGCGCACGCGATCCACGCTCGCGAAGGCCGCGGCGACTGGGAGGTGCTCGCGCTCTCCGCGCTCTTCCACGACGTGGTCAACCTGTCTCTTATACACATCTGACGCTGCCGACGATCTACTCTGTGTAGATC
>CAJXPN010000628.1 GCA_913058025.1 uncultured Myxococcales bacterium
AGTAGATCGTCGGCAGCGTCAGATGTGTATAAGAGACAGCTACTACACCGGCTACGGCGCGCGCGAGTTCAACGGCGTGCCCGCGAACGACCTCGACGACCTCGTCGCGTTCGAACTCTCCCAGGGCCGCCCGCTCATCACCGCCGCCGTCTCCGGCCCGCTCGCGCCCGAGATCGTCATGGGCATCGAGCGAGAGGGCCCCGCGCGCGTCTACACCGTCTGGCGCGCGGGCGACGACGCGCCCTCACGCGTCGACCTCGCCAACCTCGCCTCGGTCCAGATCGACTCCTTCTTCATGAAGAACTGGGTCGTCGTCGTGCGCCCGGGGGAGCGACCCGACTGGTCCGCCTCCATCGGGCGCCTTCGCCTGGACGTTCTGCGCTGGGCGAGCAAGCACCTGCGCGCCCACAAGGAGCTCTTCCACGAGACGCGGCGCAACTACGCCACAGGCCTCGCCGCCTTCGACTCCTTCTCGACCTTCCTGACCGAGCGCCTCGAGGCCTCGGGGGACGCTGGCGTCGCCTACGCGCGCGATCACCTCACCGCGCTCTCGGCCGCGCGCGCCTCCGCCGCCTCGCGCCTGCCTGTCTGGGCCGACGAGCTCCCCGACTTCGACGATCTCCGCGTCGACGACCCCGACGCGCTCGCGGCCACGATCCGCGCGCTCGCGCCGCTCTACGCGGACTCGTCCGCGCACGTCGCGCGCGCCCATGAGGCCCTCCTCGCCGAGGACGTTCCGGCCTGCACCTCCGCCCTCGGCGCCGCGGCCTCCGCAGAGCGCGACGCCAGCACACACCTCGATCGCGTCGCCGAGCTCGCGCCGCGTCGCTTCTGACGAACCACGACCACGCTCAAGGAGCACCGACCATGTCCAATGACACCAGCGACCGCATCCACGTCGGCATCATCGGAGGCAGCGGCCTCTACGAGATGGAGGGCCTTAAGATCCTCGAGACCCGCGAGATCGACACCCCCTTCGGCTCCCCCAGCGCGCCCGTGGTGATCGGCGAGCTCGGTGGCCGCAGCGTCGCCTTCATCCCAAGGCACGGCGTCGACCACGAGTTCACGCCATCGGCCGTCCCCTACCAGGCCAACATCTGGGCGCTCAAGAGCCTGGGGGTCTTCTGGGTCGTCGCCGTCAACGCCGTCGGCTCACTGCGCGAGGAGATCGAGCCCGGGCACTTCGTCGTCCCCGACCAGCTCATCGACAAGACCTACAAGCGCCCCAACACGCTCTTCGAGAACATCGTCACGCACGTCAGCCTCGCGCACCCGTTCACCCAGGAGCTGCGCGAGGTCCTCGTCTCGTGCGCACAGGAGGAGGGCGTCACCGTCCACGACTCCGGCACCTACGTCGTCATGGAGGGCCCCGCCTTCTCCACGAAGGCCGAGTCCGAGATGCACCGGCAGTGGGGCGCCCACCTCATCGGGATGACCGCGATGCCCGAGGCGAGGTTGGCCCGCGAGGCCGAGATGGCCTACGCCTCCATCTGCCTCTCCACCGACTACGACTGTTGGCGAGAGGACGACGAGGTCGACGTCTCCGCCGTCCTCGCCGTCCTCAAGAAGAACATCGCGAACGTGCAGCGCGTCCTTGCGCGCGTCATCCCCGCCATCCCCCTCGACGCCGAGTCGTCTTGCGGCGCCTCCAGCGCGCTTGAGTACGCCATCATGACCAGGCCCTCGGCGATCTCCGACGACGCGCGTGAGCGCTACGCCCTCGTGCTCGACAAGTACCTCGGCGAGCGCTAAGACCATCTCATCCCTTGCGTCGCCCCGCCGCGGCGTCTCATCATCGAGATGACCTCTCAGGATTTACACCTCAAGACCTCGAGCCCGACGCCATGAAAGACACCTATTTCCAGGCCATGCTCTGGACCTGTAAGACCTGCGGCTACCAGCTCGAGGGGCGCCAGCCCATGTACGAGTGCCCCCTGTGCGAGTCGTACAAGAGCAACTTCATCGACATCCCGCAGCACCTCGAGGCCGAGGTCCGCAAGGCCCATGAGGGCATGTCCTTCAACCATGCGGACGCCCGCACCATGCGCCTCGGGCTCATGACCGAGCACAAGGCCGACGGCATGAACCGCGCCTCCGGGCGTATCCTCCCGGCTGCCTCGGGGAACCACATGAACCCCAGCTCGGACTGACTCGCCATCGCCTCCGCGCACACACGGGCGCCGCTCGCCGAGCGCATGCGGCCACGCTCACTGCGTGAGTTCGCTGGCCAGTCTCACCTCCTCGCGCCGGGCCGGACGCTCGCCAACGCCGTCGACGCTGGCGAGCTCCCATCCATGATCCTGTGGGGACCTCCTGGCTGCGGCAAGACCACGCTCGCGCGCTTGCTCGCCGAGGCCGTGGAAGCAGACCTGAGCATGCTCAGCGGCGTGACGTCCTCGGTCAAGGACATCCGCGAGCAGGTCGAGCGAGCGCGCCGCGGCGTCGGCCTCTTCGGCCGCCAGTTCATCCTGTTCGTCGACGAGATCCACCGCTTCAACAAGGCCCAGCAGGACGCGCTGCTTCCCCACGTGGAGCGCGGCACCGTCACGCTCATCGGCGCCACGACCGAGAACCCCGGCTTCCAGGTCAACCCCGCGCTCCGCTCGAGGGCCCGCGTGCTCACGCTCGAGCCGCTCACCGACGGCGCCATCCGCGACGTCGTCGAGGCCGCGCTCACCGACGCCCAGCGTGGCCTCGCGACCCACGGCGTGAGCGCAGAGCCTGGCGCCGTCGACCTGCTCGTGTCCTCGGCCCACGGCGACGCTCGCTCGACACTCAACGCCCTCGAGACGGCCGCGCGCGCCGCCTGGGCGCGCGCCAGGCGGGTCAACCCCGGTGACCTCGGGGACATAGTCGTAACCTCCGAGGACGTCACCGAGTCGCTGCGAGGCGTCACCTCTCACTACGACCGCTCCGGCGACGGCCACTACCGGAACACCTCGGCCTTCATCAAGTCGATGCGCGCGTCCGACCCGGACGCCTCGCTCTACTACATGCGTCGGATGCTCGCGGGCGGCGAAGACCCTCGGTTCATCCTCCGGCGCGCGCTGATCTTCGCCTCGGAGGACGTCGGCCTCGCCGACCCGAGCGCGCTCACGCACACGAGCGCCGCCCTCGCCGCGTTCGACGTGGTCGGGCTCCCCGAGGGCGAGATCATCATGACGCAGGCGGTGCTCTACCTGGCGCGCGCGCCGAAGTCGCGCGCGGTCTACGACGCCACGAAGCGGGCGAGGGCGGTCGTCGAGCGGGCAGGGCACCTGCCCGTGCCCGCGCACCTCATCAACGCGGTCACCGAGGTCGACAGGGAGCTCGGGCACGGCAAAGGGTACAGGATGCCGGGTCAGGATGGCGCGCCGTCGATGCGTTGTATGCCCGAGGGGCTCGACGAGGTCATCTTCGAGCCCGACCCCTCCGACACATGAAGGCGGCGCCTCCCGTCGAGGGAGGCGCCGCCTCGGGGCAAACGTTAGCGCGGGGAGGTCGAGTCACCAGATGTCGACCTTGTCTCCCTTCTTCTTGTCACCCTTCTTGTCACCCTTCTTGCCCACGTCGAGCCAGCCGTCGCCCTTCTTGGGGGGGTCGGTCTTGGGAGGGTCGACCTTGGGAGGATCGACCTTGGGGTTCGCCTTGGGAGTGGTCCTGCGGGTCGTCTTGGCGGCCTTGAGCTCCTTCTGCATCACGACCCCGACCGAGTCCGGCGAGTTCTCGTCCACGGGCAGCTCGGCGGTGACGTAGCCGTCGGCGACGAAGCGCAGCGTGACGGGCGCCTCGAAGACGTGCTTGTAGGGTGTCTGGCCGACGATCTTGTCACCGGCGTAGACCTGTCTCTTATACACATCTCCGAGCCCACGAGACAGGCAGAAATCTCG
>CAJXPN010000629.1 GCA_913058025.1 uncultured Myxococcales bacterium
ACAGAGTAGATCGTCGGCAGCGTCAGATGTGTATAAGAGACAGCTACGCCACGGGTCAGGCGGGCTGCGTGGGGTGGCTGTACGGTGAGAGGAGCAGGTCGGACGAGCAGGCGCTCGAGCGCGGCGTGGGGGTCGGCGGCGCGCCCTTCGTGACGTACGTCGCGGCGCTCGCGCAGCGCGAGGCGCGCAACCACGCGATGACCGAGCGGCACCTCGGCGCGCTCGCGTCGCAGACCGGCGAGCCCGCGTTGGCGACGTGGGGACAGGTCCGCGCGTTGGTCCATCTCGCGACGGCTCAGGGGGTCGCCGACGACGCGCTCGCGACGCTCCGGCGTATGGTCGACGTGCGCGAGGAGCCGTGGGTGCTCGAGCTTCGTGGGCTGCTGCTTCGCGCGTCGGGTAGACCGGTCGAGGCGGGCCTGGTGGGCGCGGGCGAGGGGGCGGCGTCGAGGATGGTGATGGCGTACGAGCTCGCGCTCGCCAGCGAGGACATCGCGCGCGTCGTGCAGATCGCCGAGGCCGGGATGCCCGGGGCGTGCGTGGAGGCAGAGGTGCGCGCGGCGAAGGAGCGCCGGGACTGGCGCGCGGGCGCGAACCTCGAGCTGATGTACGTGAGGCTGCGCCGCAGCAAGCTCGAGGGCCCGATGACCGAGACCAAGCGCGGCGTGGTCGACGCGCTGGAGTCGACCGAGCCGTGCGTGGTCGCGTCCCCGTGGTGCCCCGTCCGCCTCGCCGGGGAGGACGTCTCGAGGTGGGAGCTGACCGACGAGGACGTCGCGAGGCTGGCGCGCGCAGCGAGCGGGGCCTCGGAGCTCGGCGGCGGCCGCGTCTGGAGGTTGCGCGTGGCCGCGTCGCTGGCGCGCCAGGAGCGCGCGGGTGAAGCCGAGGCGTTCGCGCCGACCTCGCTCGACGAGAGCATGGCGTCGAGGGCGTGGTTCGCGCTCGCCCACCGGCTCGGCGCGATGGGGGCGAGGCCGAAGGCGAGCGAGCTCGTGCTCGACGGCTGGCGCCAGCGCTACGCGCGGCATGAGCGTCGCGGCGGCGTGAGCTCCTCGCCGGGGTCCTGGGTCCTTCAGCTCGCGCGCGCCCACGAGCGCGCCGGGCAGCCCGAGGAGGCGTCTCGACAGCGTGCGCGCGCGCTCCAGGTCGACCCGGGGTTCGTGCCCGCGATGATCGAGGAGGCGAGGCGAGCGATCGCGTCGTCGGAGTGGGACAGGCTGATCAACCTCTGGCAGCGCCAGCTCTCGTCGGCGACCGATCCCTCGCAGGTCTTCGGCCTGTCGTTCCGGCTGGGGTTCGTGCTCGAGCGGCGCCTGAGCCACAGGGAGGGCGCGCGCGCCGAGGCGCTCGAGCGCTACCGCGACGCGCTCGCGGTGCAGCCCGATCACGTCGGCGCGTTGCACGCGGCGTTGGGGCTGGGGTGGGAGCTCGAGCGTTACGACGTGGTGTCCGAGTGCGCGAGCGCGCTGGCGCGCTCGGCGCGCTCCCCGGAGCTCAGAGCGGCGATGCGCATGGAGCTCGCGGTGGTCCACGAGCAGCACTCGGGTGACTCCGACGGCGCGCTGGCGCGCTGGCGCGAGGCGTTCGACGAGTCTCTGGACGACTGGTCCGCGATGCTCGGGATCGTGCGCACGGACTCTGGCGAGCGCGCGACCTCGGCGCGCGCGCTCGAGCGCGTGCTCGAGCGCCACCCTCGGTTCCTGCCGGCGGTCTCGCTGGCGCGCGTGCTGTCGGCCGAGCTCAACGACTGGACGACGATGGCGCGCTACTGCGCGCGCCTGGCGGAGCTCTCACGGGAGCCCGCGCTCGCGGCGAGGGCGCGCGTGGAGGCGGCCGAGATCCAGCGGCGCTACCTCGGGGATTCGGCCGCAGCGCGCGAGCAGCTCGTGCTCGTGCTCCGGGAGGACCCGGATCACGTCGAGGCGTTCACGAAGCTCAGGCATCTGCTGCGCCAGGCCGGCGATTCCGTAGGTGTGTTGAGGCTTTGCGAGGGTCGCGTGGCGAGGATGCGACCGGGCGCCGAGCGCGTTGAGCTGCTCAACGAGATGGCAGACATCGCGATGAACCACCTTCAGGACCGCCAGAACGCTGCGCGCTACCTGTCGCTCTCGCTCAGGGACGACCCGAGTCAGCTCCGGAGGCTTCGCGTCCTCGCCGAGCTCTACGAAGCGCTCGAGCGGTGGCAGGACGCGGTGACGTGCTACGACGCGGGGCTCAAGCTCGTGCGCGAGCCGAGGCTCCGGGCGAGGATGCTCACCCAGTGCGGTGAGATCTTCGAGGTGAGGCTGAGCAACCACGAGCTCGCGGCGAAGGCGTACTCGAGCGTGCTCGAGCTGGAGCCGAGCTCGCTGCTCGCGCTCCAGGCATTGGCGCGCACGCGCGAGCGCTCGGGCGACGTGGTCGGCGCGCTCCACGCGATCGAGCGGCTGGGCAAGCTCGTACGGACGCCCGACGAGCTCAAGGAGGTGAGGGTCGCGAGGCTCGAGCTGTCGCGCCGCGCGGGGCTCCCCGCCGACGCGATCGCCAAGGCCGCGCGTGATCTGCTCACGCACCACCCCGAGCGTTCGGACGCGATCGACGCGCTGCGCCACGAGCTCGACGTGCTCGGCCGGTCGTCCGAGCTCGAAGGGATCGTGCGCGCGATCGTTATGGACGCGACGAACACGCACGCGGCGCCGCCGCTGACGCACCTGTACCAGATCGCGAAGAGGACGGACCTCCATGACCTGGCGTACTGCATCGCGTCGGTGGGCGCGCTCAAGGGGAGGGCGACGCGCGAGATGCACCTGCTCCACGAGTCGAGCGGCATGTCGACCCGGTGGCCCGAGCGGCCGCTGCCCCCCGAGCTGACCGCGGGGGTGCTCCCCGACGAGCTGTCCGTGGCCTTCTTCGAGGTCATCCGTCGCACGCACAAGGCGCTCGACGCCGCGAGCGACCCGAACCCTTACGCGTCCTTCATCAAGCGCCGCGCGAGGTTGGGCTCGCCGCGCGGCGAGCTCGACGAGCTCGCCTGGAGGTGGGCGTCGCTGTTCGGCCTGGAGCTCAAGGACGTCTACACCACGCACACGCTCCCGATGGGGTCCGCGGTGGTGTTCGACGAGTCGGCGCGGCTGATCCTGGATCGATCCTGGGTGGAGGGTGGGAACCCGACGGAGCTGCTCGTGCGGCTGGGTGTCCAGCTCGCCGGGTGGTCGATGGGTGTCGGGCTGTGGTCGGCGCTGGGTCGGGAGGCGCAGGTCGCGCTCTTCTCGAGGGTGATCTCGGTGGCGGTCCCGAGCTGGGGTGGCTCGAAGGCGCTGCCGCCGCTGCCTCCGTGGTTCAAGTTGGACAAGTTCGACCGCTGGCTACAGCGACACGGTGACACGATCACGCCGTACGCGCTCGAGCTCTCCGGACAGGTCGGCCCCGCGGCGTTGCCTGCGCAGTTCATGGCGATCGAGCTGGGCATGGAGCGCCTGTCGTGCGCGCTCATGCCCGACCCCGCGCGCTACCTCCCTGTGACCGTGCGCTTCGGGCAGGACGCGGGTCAGGGGCACCGTCCCTGGACGTTCGTGTTCAGCCCGGTGTTTGCGCGTATTCGTCACGCGATCGGTTTGTCGCTTCAGCGCTGAACGATCGTATCGACGCCTTGACACCAGATCTTACAGTGATAGTGAGTTCGCGTGACCTGGGGACACGTGTCAGTAAGACAATGTGTCCCTGAATTTTTTCGGCGCGACGGAGTATCCGAAGCGCAGACTCGAAATGAAGGGCGAGCCTCGAGCCCGCCGCATTTTCCACTATGGAGTATGTGATGAAGCGTTCCACCAAGATGCTCCTGTCTCTTATACACATCTGACGCTGCCGACGATCTACTCTGTGTAGAT
>CAJXPN010000630.1 GCA_913058025.1 uncultured Myxococcales bacterium
CTACACAGAGTAGACGTCGGCAGCGTCAGATGTGTATAAGAGACAGGGACGACCCAGGAGGCAGCGAGTGGCTCGGGGCGCTCATGCCCACGCGCGTGGAGCGGGCGGCGATGTGCCTGCTGAGGTGCGCGCTCGAGCCCCAACGCAGAGGCGCGCTCGACCTCGCGGTGGCGCGCTACCTCGGTGACGCCGTGATGTGGCAATGACGGTGGCCTCCTCCCATCGAGAGGAGACCTCCTCCTGCGCGCCGGTCAGTCCTCGGGGCGCTCGCCGGAGGGCGCCATCTTCACGATCTTGGGCTGGAACCTCGCTACGATGTCGACGAGGTCCTTCTGGGCGTTCATGACCATGTTGATGTCCTTGTAGACCCCTGGTGACTCGTCGATGCCTGCGCTCAGGAGTTCGACGCCAGCGGCCTGGAGCTGCGCGGAGACCTCGTCCCAGCGGATCGTCTTCTTTGCCTGGGTGCGCGACATCACGCGACCTGCGCCGTGCGAAGCGCTCCGCAGTGAGCGCTCCTCGCCCCGCCCGCGCACGACGTACGCAGGCGTGGCCATCGACCCAGGGATGATCCCAAGCACGCCCACGCCGGCCGGCGTGGCGCCCTTGCGGTGGACGATGACCTCTTCGCCGTCGTGGCTCTCCTTCCAGGCGAAGTTGTGGTGGTTCTCCACCGTCGCGAGGGCGCGGGCGCCGAGCGCTCGGACCATCTCTCGGTGGATCACCTCGTGGTTGGCCGCGGCGTAGCGGCCCATGAGCGACATCGCCTCCCAGTACGCCTGACCCTCGGGGGCGTCGAGGTCGAGCCAGGCGAGGTGCTGGAGCTCGGGAGGCAGCTCGGGGTGGAGCTGACGCGCGAGCTTCGAGTAGTGGCCGGCGACGGTCGCGCCGGCGCCTCGGCTACCCGAGTGCGACAACAGCGCGAGGTAGGTCCCCGGCGAGAGTCCGAGGTCGGGCTCGGCGAGCGTGAGCACGCCGTACTCGACGAAGTGGTTCCCCGAGCCCGAGGAGCCGAGCTGCGCGCGGCCCTTGCCCTTGAGCTTGGCCGTGATGGCGGTCACGCCCCAGTCCTCGTCCATGACAGCGTGGTCACGGGGAGATGGGAAGTGTGAGCCGATGCCGAACGCGGTCTCTCCCTCGAGGGCCCCGATGAGGTGGGCACGCTCGGAGGGGTCACGGAGCGAGTCGGCCGAGATGTCGAGCACGGTCAGGCGCATACGGCACGCGATGTCGACGCCGACGGCGTAGGGGATCACGGCGTCCTTGGTGGCGAGCACGCCGCCGATGGGGAGGCCGTAGCCGAGGTGCGCGTCGGGCATGAGCGCGCCGCGACGCGCCACGGGCAGACGGCACGCGTTGCGCATCTGGGCGATCGACTTCTCGTCCAGACCCTCACCCCACATCGCCCAGGGCGCGGGCTCCTCGCGCTCGGCGTAGCTCTCGACCGAGAGGACCTCGGCCAGCGGCGCGAAGATGGCGTGTGAGGTGTACGCCTCGGGATCTGCGATCAGCGCACGGATCGCGTCTCGGATCTCGGTCTTGTCGAGACCGGCGAGCCACGCCCCCTGACATACCCCCAAGGCGATCTTGATCTGCACCCCTACGAGTCCGAGCTTCTTGAGTTCACGACCCTTCATCACACGCTCCTTCTTCTTTTTCCTTTCGATGGACCCGAAACCGGGTCTGCGCCCAGACTATTTCGACGAGGGCGCCGCTTCCACACTCACACCATCGCAACGGACATGCCAACGCGGCCCGTGACGGTGGTATGAGGGAGTGCGACGCGCGGCCAGACGCCGACACGATACACACGTCTAAGAAGCTTATAGGGAAGGCCAAGAGATGACTGGATTTCTGACACGGTGGCTAGAGGGCAAGCCGAGGTACACGAGGGAGGCGAGGTTCGCGGGGCACATGTATCCGGACGACGAGGAGGAGCTCGCCAGGAGGATCGACGGCTGGCTCGATGAGGTCGGCGCGGCGGCCGAGCCGCCGCTCGGCTTGATCGTGCCGTTCGGCGACCTCGAGTACGCAGGCCCCGTGGCTGCGGCCGCATGGGGAAGCGCGAGGGCGCACGCGGCGCGCTACGACCGCGTGCTGTTGCTGGGCTCGGCGCAGCGGATACCATTCAGGGGACCCGCGATCGCAGGCTACGACGCGTGGAGGACGCCGCTCGGAGACCTCCGCACGGACGCGGACGCGTTGAACGCGCTGATGAAGGTCGAGGGCGTGCGCCAGCTCGACGAGGCGCACGCGCAGGAGGCGTCGCTGGAGCTCGTGGTGCCGTTCGCACAGCGTGCGCTGCCGAAGGCGAAGCTGGTGCCGATGCTGATGGGGGATGGCGGCGCGGAGGAGCTCACCGAGGCGCTCGGGGCGACCTGGGGCCCGGGGACCCTGGCGGTGGTGGTGACGGAGCTCTCACGGGAGGAGCCGCTGGAGGACGCGAGCGCGAGGGACGCGAGGACGTCGGGGGCGGTCCTGAGGATGGCGGGTGAGGAGATCGACCGGAGGTCGGCGTCGGCGCGGGTGCCGCTCCGGGCGCTGCTAGAGGTCGCGCGAGGGCGAGGAGCGAGGGTCGAGGAGTGCGCGCGCGGGACCTCGGCGGACGCCGACGGGCGGACCGAGCAGGTGATCGGCTACGGAGCGTTCGCGCTGTACGGGTGAGCCTCGAAGGGGCCAAGAAATGCTCCGGGCCAACCCCGAAGGGTTGGCCCGGCGGGCCTCGGCGCGCTTGGGGGGGCAAGCGCGCGGGCCACCTCGTAGGGAACGCTCCGGAGAGCGCGCCCTTACCTGTAAATTTTTTAGATCAGAGTCGCGGTGAGTAGTACTCGACCACGAGCTGCTCTTCGACACCGAAGGGGACGTCCTCACGGGTGGGGAGCGCCTCCATCTTACCCGTGAACGTCTTGGCGTCAAAGCTCAAGTAGCCCGGGACGCTCAACGAAGGAGCGCCGACGCTCTCAGCGATGTACGTGGACTTGCGGCTCTTGGGTCGCACGGAGATCTCCATCCCGGCCTTCACTCGGAAGGAGGGACGGTCGACCTTGTGGCCGTCGATCATGATGTGACCGTGGACGACGAGCTGGCGAGCAGCCGGGATCGTCGGCGCGATGCCGAGGCGGAACACGATGTTGTCGAGGCGCTGCTCGAGCATACGAAGGAGCGCGATGCCGGCCGGGTCACGAGAGGCCTGAGCCTCCTTGAAGAGGTTACGCAGCTGAGACTCGCTCAGGCCGTAGTTGTAACGGATCTTCTGCTTCTCGTAGAGCTGCTTCTTGAACTCGGAGAAGCGCTGGCGACCCTGGCCGTGCTGTCCGGGCGGGTAAGGGCGCTTGTCGGCGAGCTTACGCGTCAGGCCCGGGAGGCGTGTGCCGAGGCGGCGAACGATGCGAAGACGAGGTCCGGTGTAACGTGCCATATTCTCTTCTTTTCTCTTACCAACCGCGCGGTGCGACCGTAACCCGTTCAGGTCATCTCGGCGCGTGCACTCAGGCGCGGACAGCGTCTATGAAGTACTTCATGGAGGGGGCTCGAGTAGCCGACCTCTGCTTTCAAATCCAATGTTCCCAAGTTGGCACACGAGTCGCCAAGGGACGCAGTTTGTTCCATAGATCCAGGACCAATGCAACAATGATCTTCGAGCGGACGCCACGAGGTCGCCCGCTCGCCGACCAGATGCTAACCTCGACACGCTCGCGGTCGATGGCGAGCTCGAACTGCATGTGACGATGAGGTCTGGTGATGATCTGGCGAGCTGTGACGGTCGTGGGTGCGTGGGTGTTGGCGGTCGGGTGCGCGACAACGCCCCCCTCGCCTCGTGAGGACACGCGGGCGCTGCGCCCCGGGGCAGAGGTGGCCGAGG
>CAJXPN010000631.1 GCA_913058025.1 uncultured Myxococcales bacterium
ACGAGATTTCTGCCTGTCTCGTGGGCTCGGAGATGTGTATAAGAGACAGCCACACCCAAGGTCGACCTCACCCCGTTCGCCAACGGCGAGCACGCCACGGAGGCGCGCATCTTCTACACCGCGGACGCCCTCTACATCGGCGCCAAGCTCGTCGACGAGGACATCTGGGGCGACTTCACCAAGCGCGACTCCGACACCTGGACCCAGGAGGTCTTCGAGGTCTTCCTCGACGTCGACGGCGACAACCGCGACTACCTCGAGCTCCAGGTCACCCCGCGCAACGTCGTCTTCGACGCGAACTTCAAGACCCGCCTGAGCGGCGGCAAGGGCTCGCGCACCGACAAGATCAACGCCGCGCGCGCCTGGAACATGGAGGGCCTCGAGACCGCGGTCTCCATCGACGGCACGCTCAACGAGGACGGCGACGAGGACAGGTCGTGGACCATCGAGATGAAGCTCCCCTTCGCCTCGACGCCAGGCCTGAGCGGGCCGCCCAAGAAGGGAGACACCTGGGCGCTCAACCTCTACCGCTTCGACCGACCCGGCAAGAAGGGCGCGCGCGCCTACGCCTGGAGCACGGGGCCCCGCGGCGACTTCCACGAGGTCTCCAAGTTCGGCGCGCTCACGTTCGCCGGACCCCGTGGCGGCGGCGTGAAGGCGATCCAGCCCACCAAGCTCCTCAAGATCGACCCGGGCGCCATCCGGAGCGTCAAGGGCATCCGCAGCAAGCAGCTCGAGAAGCTGCGCAAGAAGGCGCCCTGAACCGGCGGAGGTGACACACAGAGGGCGCGCGGGTCGAATCGACCCGCGCGCCCTCTCTTTCTCCCCCGCTCCGCTTCACGTCACTCGTCGCGACCGCGCTCGTCCTCGACCGGCGCAGACGTGTCCCCCGGGAGGTAGTCGTTCGCCGAAGGGAAAGACTTGATCGTCTCGCGTGAGATCTCCCACGCCTTCTGGACGAGCCAGGACATCGAACGGTCCTGGCGGATCGACTCCGCGCGGATCTCGTCGAGGTACTCCTCGGGGAAGTACAGGCTCTGCTTTCTCTTATCGCTTGCCATCGTCGCCTCACCTCATCGCCGTCTGCCTGACGCGCGCCCTCGAGGGCGCGCCGCGCGGCGTGTCTCGTTTGAGCGGGCTCACAGGAGACCATACACACAGTGCGTGTGGTCGCTGTTAACCCGACAGTTGCCTACATCCCACGAGTATCAAATCGGCGTGGTCTCGACCACGCCGATGTTGACCCGATGGCGCTCAGGGCTTGGCGTGGACGCGCACGGCCTCGACGTCGTCGAAGATGCCCGAGCCGCCCAGCCACTCGCGGTTGGTGCCGTCGGCGCGCACAGACCAGACGTCCATCGTCTCGTCGGCCTTCTCCACGCCGCTCACGTTCGGGTTCGTCGCGCGCATCGCGAGCTCGTTGCCGCCCGGCGAGAGAACGGCCTGCTTGATCGACAGGACGCAATCCTCCGCGTTGACGGCGCCGTCGACGCCGTTGATGCAGTTGGCCGCGTCGAAGTTCTGCTCGTCGTTCCCCGTGATGACCTCGATCTCGCCGGTCCCCGGCGTGATCGCCAGGACGTCGGAGTCAGGCACGTTGAGCTCGCCCGGGCACGCGTTGCGCTGCGCGTCCTGGCGACGCGCGACGACGAACAGTCGGCCCTGGTCGTCGAACGAGAGCGGCCCGCTCGCCGAGGTGTAGGAGCGAAGGCCCTGGCCCCTCGTGGCCTCGCAGCCCTTCTTGGGGGAGCCGTCGATGCGCGGCTGGAGCGGCGTGTCGGGGAGCCCGAGCACCACGCGCCGCGGGATGCAGACCGCGTCGTCGATGTCGAGGTTCGACGGGATGTCGCAGGTGTGGACGTCGCCGCACTCCGAGTCGAGCTTGCACGGCTCGCCCAGGTTATCGAGGCTGTTCAGGTCGAAGAAGTGAACCGTGACCTCGAGCACCGCGCACCGCTTCTCCTCACCGCAGTGCTGGCCCACGCCCGTGCAGTCCGAGATGGACGCGCACTTGTTGTAGTTGTTGGGTGAGGTCACCAGCAGCGCCATCCTGTCGCCGTCCTTCGAGATCGCGGTCGGCAGGTTCGGGCTGATGAAGAACGAGCCAGAGACCGGCTGGTAGTTGCGCCCGTCGAACGTGTAGTCGATCTCGCCGAGCTGGTCCCCGAGGTCCCCGATGGACAGATCCAGCGTCTGCAACTTCGGCAGCAGCAGCAGCGCCTTGTTCGCCTCCGGAGAGACGACCGCCGAGCCCTGCGTGGAGTTCTGGTCGCCCAGCTCGCCGAGCTGGCGATCCTGGGTCCCCGAGATGTCCCTGTAGTACGCGATCTTCTTGCCGTTGCTGGTCTTGGAGAACGCGATGAGGTCCCCGGCGAGGCGGACGTCGTCGACGCCCTCGAGCAGCTTCACCGCCGGCTGCGCCTCGTACGCACCGTTCACGGGCGCCACGTAGACATCGTAGGTGCTCGGCGCCACGGTCGAGTCGGTCATGTACACGAAGTCACCGGCGTCACCGGTGAGCCAGCAGTTGACCTGGCAGTGGAGCGGGTCGGAGTTCACCTTCTTCGGGGCCGCGCCGGGGCTCGACGTGTCCACCACGTAGAGGTTGCGCTGGGGCGGGCCGCCGAAGTCGGAGAAGCGCACGAACGAGATGAGGTAGTCCTCGTCGGTGACGACGACGCCGCCGCCACCGTCGTCGCCGATCGAGCCGTCGATGTCGCCGGCGTCGACGTCCGTGCCGCCGCCGGGCTCGACGCACGCGCCGCTGCGACAGCTCAGGCCGTCCTTGCAGTCGCCGTCGATCTCACAGGACTCGCCGACGCCGGCGTCGTTGCCCGAACATGCCGCCGCTCCAGCGGTGGCGATCATCGCGCAAAGCGCGCGAGACATGAACAATTGAGGGGTGCGACCCATGAAGCAGCTCCTGATCCGATGTATGTTCTTTCGTTGGTTCTCGAGTTCAGCTCTCGCGCCGCGCGCCAGGCCGCGCCACTATAGTGAGAAGCGCGGCGTCACATCAAGGCGTGGCGCGGCCCGAACCGCGGCTCCTGGCCGCGCGGTCCCGTTCACGCGTTGGCTCGGCTGAAGACCGCCGTGCATTCCGGGACCCTGGTCCAGTCGTTGAGGCGGATCGCCTCGGACATCCCCTCACCGAAGAACACCCCCATCACCTCGACCGCCTCCTCGACGGACGCGAACAGGTAGTCGGTCCTGAGGACCCGCCGCGCGAAGCCATGGTGGACCTCCAGGCGCTCGTAATAGACGTCGAGCGGCCCCGCCTCGGGCTCCTCCACGCCGGTCCCCATCGTCTCGATGACGATCAGGTCACCGCCGGGCCTCGTCACGCGCATCATCTCCGAGACGGCCTCGTCGACCATGATCTCCCACCCCTCGGGCATCCAGTACCTGAAGTGCCCGTAGACCCACCCCGCCATGGCGACGTCCACGCTGGAGTCCTCGAGCGGGAGCGCGCGCGCGTCCGCGGTCTCGATGGACACCTTCCCGGACAACCCCATCGAGTCAAGCGTCTCACTCGCGACCTCGAGCATCGGCGCCGCCACGTCCACGAGGTGCACGTGGTCGGCGCGCGGAGCGATCCAACGGCTCAAGCGACCCGTGCCCGCGCCGACGTCGACGACGGCCTTCCCATGGAAGTCGAACGACTCGAGCATGTGGCGCTCGAGGTTCCCGTCGGTGTCCTCGGCCATGATCAGCCTGTCGTACTCGCGCGCCTGGGTCAGGTAGACCCGCTCGGGGCCGCTCACGCTGGCCTCGTCACCCTCGGCGCGCCCCAGGCGCTTGACGTCCTGCCACGCCGCCTCCATCTGCTGTCTCCTATACACATCTGACGCTGCCGACGAT
>CAJXPN010000632.1 GCA_913058025.1 uncultured Myxococcales bacterium
CGAGATTTCTGCCTGTCTCGTGGGCTCGGAGATGTGTATAAGAGACAGTTCTTGAACCGCTTGCGCAGCGTGCCCGAGTTGAGCGCGTAGTACGCGTAGGCGTGCACGACGTTCGTGGACACGAGCGTGCCGTCCATGTCGTAGAACGCGGCGGTCGCTTTCTTCTCACCATGCGCCATCGTCGGACGTCTCCTCAAGGTCGGCTTCGGATCCATTCTGGCCTACGGGCTCGAGCACTCGAGCGGCGGGCCCATCGTCGCGTCCACGAGGACGCGCGCACGCGAACCGAGCGCGTGGGATGGAAGGTCTTAGAAGCTCGCCTAAGTCGGTGTCAAGCATGGTACTTTCCATGACTCGCCAGTCACGGCGTCCAAGCGCAGGCATTCCAGGGGGATAACCCAGATGGCACCGAGGCGCGGGGCGCGTTGGGCGCGCCCCGGGCGCCCGCGCTTCCTGTGGGTTCGCCAAGAAACGGGTGACCCCTGCCTGCTCCGTGAAGAGCAGGAAGGGGTCACCGCCGACACGTCCCCCGGACGCGAATCGTGAAGTCGTCGGGCGTCTGCCCTGTGCGCTCAGGCGGTCAGCCGGAGCATCGCCCTGGCGCGGCGCGACTGGGACTGTGAGGCCTTCGGGTTGTCGACGACCTCCTGGAGGAGGGTCCTGGCGCGCGGCTTGTCGTCGAGCCTGAGCGCGACCTCGGCGATCTTGACCCGCGCCATCGAGGAGGCAGGCGCGAGCTCCAGGGTCTTCTCGAAGTGCTCGAGCGCGCCGTCGAGGTTGGACTCCTTGAGCTCGATGTCGCCGACGACGAAGTGCGGGTAGGCGCGGCTCGGGTCGAGCTGGAAGAGGCCCTGGGCGATCATCCTCGAGTCTTCGTAGCGGCCCGTCTTGTAGAGCCGGTACATGTTCTTCTCATAGAGCGCGTAGTCGTCCTCGGTGTAGCCGAGCAGAGTGCCGATTCCTTCGCCAGCCTCGAGCTTCTGGCTCATCTCGGTGGCGACCTCGATGAGGTTCTTCTGGTCCTGCGTCAGCTCTTTCTCTTTCGTCATGGTTCGTCTCTCGTTCTCAATCGGGTTGTCGATTTGGGCGGAGCGGTCGAGTCGATGCTCAGACGCGGAAGTTCTGGATGATGGCTTTTTGGGTTTGGTGTTCGGTCATCATGAGGTTCGAGAGTGCACTGTTGATTCTGTTCTGAAGTTGTGTGAACTCACTGATTTGATTCAGAATGTCCTCCTTCTGGAACGACTCCATTCCTTCGATGGCCTTTCCGAAAGCCTGAGGGTCTTTTCGAAGAAGTTCCTTCCACTCAGCGGCTGTACGTCCATTCGTGGAGTCGTTGCCAGCAAGGCCTGTTGAGTCTCCTGCGTTTGCCGTTCCCTTGTTCCCTTCGAGTCCGCCCTTTGATTCCTGCTTCTCTGGCCCCGACACTCCTCCAACTTCCCTGGAGCCTTGCAGCGCATTGGCTCCGGCGCTGGTGGGTGCTGTGATGTTCGGGTTCACGACACCCTGGGCGGTGCGAAGCTCCTCATTGAACATCCGAGGCGACTCGATGTCCGGGCTGCTCTTGGTGTCCGCGGAGATCTCGGCCTTGGTCTCGGGCGCGGCGGTCTCGCTGAGGTCGGGGAAGTAGATGCCCGGGTCCTTCGAGATCTTGGAGAGCTCGCCCATGTTGGCCTGGACGCCCTCGAGGACGGCGGCGGCGGCGGCGGCGACGGAGTCGCTCGCTCCGGCCTTCCCCTTGAACACGAGCGCGGGGTCGTCGAGGGCGCTGAAGAGCTCCTTGGCGCCCGCGAGGATGTCGCTGGCGACGCGCTTGAGGTTGTCGAGCACGTGGCCGGGCGCGCCGTCCTCGCTGGACTGGCCGATGCGCGCCATCACGTCCTCGTAGGCCGTGGCGAGCTCCTTGGAGGCGCTGAGGACCTGCTCCGCGGCCTTGCCCGTGAGGTTCTCGAGGCCCGGCAGCGTGTCGTGGCCCCAGCCCGCCTTGCCGGCGCTGTTGGGCTCGCCGCCGATCGCGATGTCCTTGTTCGGTGCGATCATGCCGGGGTTGTCGAAGCCGCTGATCGCGTTGGAGTTGTTGAAGTTCAGGTTCACGTTCGACATGTCTCTCTCCTCGTGTTCGTTGCGTCGCCGGGGGGATGGGCGCTGCTCTTCGTGTCTCTTGGACCGTGCCGCCGCGTCGTGGGCGACCCTTTCGTCTGCCAGTCACTTGGGTTCTCGGCGGCGTGTGCGGTGGTGTTGCGTGGTTTGGGGAAAAAGATCGAAAAACCGCTCGACGAGGAGGTGAGCGGCGAGTTGTGATGCGGGTTCGAGGGGTCGGCGAGGGCGCGTATGGTGTTGGAGCAGGCCGTGTGGTTCGGGAGAAGGAGAGGTAGGAGTGGCGAGGAAGTACACGCTGGAGTCGAGCGCGCAGGTCGAGGACGTCGAGGGGCTCGACTACGAGGGCTCACTCAACGACGAGCAGCTTGCGGTGGTGCGGGCGCCGAGCGGTCCGATGCTCGTGATCGCTGGCGCGGGCTCGGGGAAGACGCACACGCTGACGTACCGCGTGGCGTGGCTGGTCGAGCGCGGGGTGGACCCGTCGAGGATCCTGCTGCTGACGTTCACGAACAAGGCGGCGAAGGCGATGACGGGGCGCGTGGAGGGGCTGCTCGGCGGGCGGGTCCAGCAGGTGTGGGGTGGGACGTTCCACTCGATCGCCAACAGGATCCTGCGCGAGGACGCGGACAAGCTAGGCCTGTCGCGAGACTTCACGATCATCGACACCGAGGACCAGGCGACGTTGATGCGCGCGTGCGTGGGGCAGGCTGCTTCCGGTGACTCGAAGCTGCCCAAGCCGCGCGTGCTCGCGCGGCTGCACTCGATGTGCGTGAACACGGGGCGGTCGCTGGCGCGGCTGCTGTGGGAGCGCTACCCGTACTTCGAGGGCCAGAAGGACGAGCTTGAGGAGGTGTTCGCGCTGTACGCGGTGCGAAAGCGCGAGATGGCGCTGATGGACTTCGACGACCTCCTGCTGAACCTGAAGCTGCTGCTCGACGACGAGGAGCTGCGGTCGAAGTGGGCGGGTCGCTTCGAGCACGTGCTCGTGGACGAGTACCAGGACACGAACCACCTCCAGGGTGAGATCGTGGACGCGCTGGCGAGCGGGCACGGGAACCTGATGGTCGTGGGGGACGACTGCCAGTCGATCTACGCGTTCCGAGGCGCGGACTTCTCGAACATCCTCGGGTTCCCGCAACGTTACGAGGGGTGCCGCACGTACAAGCTCGAGTCGAACTACCGCTCGACGCCTGAGATCCTGGAGCTGTCGAACCGTTCGATCCTGTTCAACGCGAGGCAGTTCCACAAGAAGATGCGCGCGAGGCGTGGGCCGGGCGAGCTGCCCGCGCGCGTGGAGATGCGGGACGCGATGCAGCAGGCGGAGTTCGTGTGCCAGCGCGCGCTCGAGCTCGAGCGAGACGGGACGAGCTTCTCGGACATGGCGGTGCTGTACCGCTCGCACCACCACTCGATGGAGGTGCAGGTGGAGATGACTCGCCGTGGGATCCCGTTCGTGGTGCGCAGCGGGATGAGGTTCTTCGAGCAGGCGCACGTCAAGGACGTGCTGGCGTACCTGAGGTTCGTCTACAACCCGCGAGACGAGCTCAGCTTCTTGCGCGTGGCGCAGCACTGGAAGGGGATCGGGTCGCGCCGCGCCGCCGAGATCTGGGCGCACGTGTCGGCGCAACCGGACCCCGTGGCCGCGGCGCACTCGGCGGACCTGCTGGGGGTGTTGCCCCAGCGCGCGGCGGCGTCGTGGGAGCGCGCGGCGCACGTGATGGCGAGGCTCGGGCGGCTGCGGCTGCGGGAGACC
>CAJXPN010000633.1 GCA_913058025.1 uncultured Myxococcales bacterium
ACAGAGTAGATCGTCGGCAGCGTCAGATGTGTATAAGAGACAGCGCTCGACCGGTTCGGGCGCCTCACGCCGCGCACCAGCGCGCTCTCGCTGGCCGTGGGGAGCGCCTACTGGGACAAGGTCGTGGAGTTCGGGCGCCGCGACGGCCCCGCGCTCTATGACGGCGCGGGCGCGACGTGATCTCGCGGCTACGAACCCGTGGCATCCCAGGAGCCTCAGCGGGCATGTTTCAGAGCGCATATGTAAACACCTGCGACGGACAGGGAGCCCGTAGACGAGCCTACAGCTCGCCTGGGGGCATTTCGGCACTCACGAGAGACACGCAGGCGCGTGGTTCGGGCGAGCGCGCCGCGAACGCGTGTGAGGTGTTCAAGGCGCGGGAGCTCTCCCCGGATCAAACAGGGCGCTCACCCGACAACCACTGGGCACGGGTCACCCCGCAGCTCTGAGCGCTCAATGGCCCACCCAGGTCGAAGATCCCCAGCACCTTGTCGGACATCACGGCGTCGGGATCCCTGACTGAGAGCACTTCGCCCACCTTCTCCTCGTCTTCACACGGCACGAAGTACACGCCCGCGTCGTCGTCGTGCGCGTCCCACATGTCGCGGCACTCCACCAGCCATCGGAACCCCAGCGCCCTCGCCTCGTCCGCCCGTTTCGCCAGCCGCTTACGGTTCAGCGCTACCGCGTCACTCATCCAACCGCCCATCGCAACCTCCGCGTCGTCTCGGTGCAGCAGCCCTCAGCGAATCACGGCCGCCCGCGTGATGCAAGCGGGCGGGACCCGCGCCTCACGCGCCTACCCCACCTGGAGACAGGCGCTCAGGAGAGCCGCGCGCGGGCCGCGTCGCTCAGGCCCTCCGACCCGAGCAGGAGCGCGCGCTGGGTGCCGGTGAGGTGCGCGAGCTCGAGGTGTTCGAGGCGAGAGAGGAGGGGCGCCTGGGCGAGCGCATCGACGGCGGCGTCGTCGATGCTGGACGCGGAGAGCGTGAGGTGGCGGAGCGAGCCGAGGTGCTCTGACGCGCAGAGCGTCTGTAGGACCTCGGAGCCCGACATGGAGGACTCGAGCGAGAGGTCGAGCATCTCCAGGTTTTCCAGATACGGAGACGAGAGCCACGCGGTGAGCGCCTCGACGGGGAAGGCGTGCTGGTTCGAGAAGTCGATCTCCTCGATTCGAGAGAGGGCTTCGCAGTCATGGAACGCATCGCCGTCCGCGAGCGTGATGTCGTGGTTGAACGACTCGATACGTCGCACGACCCCGGCCACGTCGCTCTCGTAGAGGTACTCCCACTTCGCCACGCTCCAGGAGGGGTCGGCGGTGCACACGTCGAACATGAGGAACGGCACGAGCACGGAGGCGGCCTCCATGCGTCCGATGTCTCGGCTGCTCCCGAAGACGAACTCGACGCGGTGCGGCCACCGCGCGCGCTCCATGGCCTCGAGGTGGGGCAGGATCTCGGTGTCGTAGCGCTCGAGGTCCTCGCCGCGCAGCTTGCCGAGCTGGTCCAGTACGACGTGGAACACGGTCATGTTCATCGGGCCTTGCGTGAGCGAGCGCACGTCCCCGAAGCGCTGCTCCCAGGTCTTCGAGGGCGCGCAGGCGAGCTCGTCGAACGCGTCGCTGAGGTGCTCGGGCAGCCAGGACGCGTCGAAGAGCCACTCCCAACCCATGTTCGAGACGAGGTGGCCCTCGAACTCGAACTCCTCCATGCCCTCGAAGCAGGAGGAGCCCTTGTGGCTCAGGAGCTCGGCCGACGCGTCGGTGAGGAGCGGGGACGCGACGCGGAGGCTGCGGAGCGGGGCGAACTCGTCGATCGCGCGGAGGAAGCCGTCGCCGAGCGACGGGGTGTCGAGCTCGAGGCCGGTCAGGCCCTTCCACCATGTCGAGATCAACACGAACCCGAGCGTCCCGCCGTACTCGTCGTCGGACATGGAGGGGAGCGACCCGCGGCACACGACGCGCGCGAAGGGCGCGCGCTCGAAGAGCGCGTCGAGCGCCTTCGAGAGCGCGTGCTCCTGCCAACCGTAAGGGGAGGCGTTGGCGGAGTACTCGCCCCACCACACGTCGCCCAGGACGATCGTGTGGACGCGCGTGAGGTGTGGGCTGCGCAGGATCGCATCGGCGGCGGCGCGGACGTCGCCGTCGAGCGCGAGCACGGCCACGCGTGAGAGGTGCTCGGAGCCAGGCAGCGCGGCGAGGTCCTCGGGGGAGGTGCTCGGGTCGACGAGGAGGCACACGCCGTCGGGGTGCGCCTCCTCGTCGACGGCGGCGAGCTGTGAGGGTGTCCGGACCTCGCTCCACGTCGTCGCGTCGTACATGCTGGCGTGCTCTCTAGTAGGGGGACTCGGTGGCGATGACCTCGCGCGGGCGGCACCCGTCGGCGGGTGAGACCAGCCCCTCGCGCTCCATCAGCTCGACCATACGCGCGGCGCGGTTGTAGCCCACGCGGAGTTTACGCTGGATCATCGAGATGGAGGCCTGGCCGGACTCGATGACGAGGCGCACGGCGTCGCCGTAGTGCTCGTCGCGCTCCCAGTCCTCGATCTCGTCCTCGCCCTCCTCGTCCTCGACGCGAAGGATCTCGTCGTTGTACTGGGGCTTGCCCTGGGTCTTGAGGAACGCGACGATCTTCTCGATCTCGTCCTCGGAGACGTAGGCGCCGTGGACGCGCTGGACGTGGCTGGTGCCGGGGGGGACGAAGAGCATGTCGCCGTTGCCCAGCAGCGCCTCGGCGCCGTTGGAGTCGAGGATGACGCGCGAGTCGGTCTTCGAGGTCACGCGCAGGGCGATGCGCGTGGGGAAGTTGGCCTTGATGAGGCCGGTGATGACGTCGGTGGAGGGGCGCTGGGTCGCGAGGATCAGGTGGATGCCTGCGGCGCGCGCCTTCTGGGCGAGCCTTGCGACGGCGGTCTCGACGTCCTTCGAGGCGGTCATCATGAGGTCGGCGAACTCGTCGATGATCACGACGATGTAGGGCAGGCGCTGGTGCTCGGGGGTGCCGTCCGGGCCCAGCCCCAGCGTGGCGATCGCGGGGGACTCCTCGATGCCCGCGGTCATGTCGGCCTCGACCTGCGCGGTGAGCTTCTCGACCTTCGCGTTGTACCCCTTAATGTTACGCACGTTTAGATCGGCGAGGTTCTGGTAGCGGCGCTCCATCTCGTTGACGACCCAGTTGAGGGCGACGGTGGCCATCTTGGGGTCGGTGACCACGGGGAGGAGCAGGTGCGGGATGTCGGCGTAGATGCTGAACTCGAGCATCTTCGGGTCGACCATGATCAGGCGGACGTCGTCGGGCGAGTTCCTGTAGAGCAGGCTCGTGATCATAGTGTTCACGGCGACGGACTTGCCCGAGCCGGTGGCGCCGGCGACGAGCAGGTGAGGCATCTTCGCCAGGTCCGTGACCACGGGGTTGCCCGCGGTGTCCTTACCCAGGCCCATCGGCAGCGCCTTCTTGTCGTCCTTGAGGAAGACGTCGTCGGCGATGATCTCCTTCATGTAGACGATCTCGCGGGTGGGGTTGGGCACCTCGATGCCCACGACGCCCTTGCCCGGGATCGGCGCGACGATGCGGACGCTGAGCGCGCTGAGCGCCATGGCGAGGTCGTCGGCGAGGTTCGAGATCTTCGAGATCTTGACACCGGGCGCGGGACTGAACTCGAAGACGGTGATGACGGGGCCGGGGCAGATGTCCCGGATCTGACCGTCGACCTTGAAGTCGGCGAGGGTCTTCTCGATCTGGGCGGCCATGGCGCGCAGCGTGTCGATGTCGACGGACTGATCGGGGTCGGACTCGTAGTTGAGGAAGCTGATGGCGGGCAGGCCGAAGTCACCGCGGACCTGAGGCTTGAAG
>CAJXPN010000634.1 GCA_913058025.1 uncultured Myxococcales bacterium
GGGCTCGGTCGTGCCCGAGACGACGACGTCGCCGGGGCCGACCTGCTCACCCGAAGCGGGCGAGCCGATCGAGAGCGGCGGCGCGGTCAGGTCGACGGTGAACGCGCCGGCGTCGGTCGCGGAGTTGCCGGCGGCGTCCTCGGCGCGCACGGTCACGTTGTGGCCGCCGTCGTTGAGGTCGGCGCCGGGCGTGAAGGACCAGGTCCCGCTGCCGTTCACGTTCACGGAGGCCGGAGCGCTGCCGTCGATCGAGACGGTGACCGTGGAGCCAGGCTCGGCGGTGCCGGAGATGACCGGGCGGCGGTCGCCGACGGTGGCTCCCGGTCCGGGCGTGAGGAGGTCGATGGTCGGGTTCGTCTGATCGATGGTGATCGTGGTCGGGTCGGCGGCGCCGGGCTCGGCGGAGTCGTCGGAGATGAGCTCGATGAGCTCCCCGAGCGTGCGCCCACGGTAGGAGAGCTCACCCTGGTTGTTGATCTTGTCGCCCGAGCGGGCCGCCGTCGAGACGGTCGCCTCGAAGGAGACGGTGACGCTCGTGCCCGCGCCGACCTCGCCGCCGTCGCTCGAGTTCGCGCCCGAACCCACGCGGGCCGTGACCGTGCGCGTGGACGCGTTCCAGCCGCCGCGAGAGCCGGCGACGAAGCCGTCGATGGTCAGCGAGCCCTGGACGTAGTCGAGCGCCGGAGCGAGCGTGTCCTGGACGACGACTTCGTCGGCGAAGTCGCCGCCCGAGTTGTCCACGTCGAAGACGTAACGAAGCGTGTCACCGGGCTCGATGTCGCCGCCGTTGAGGTCCTCGACGCGCTTGCTGAAGCTGATCTGAGGGGCGTAGATCTCGGTCGCGAAGGTGACCACTGCCGGGTAGTAGAAGTCACCAGCGGTCTCGACGCTGATCGTGGTGGACTGCGCGCCGTTGGCGAGCACGCCGGTGGCGTCGATGAGGTCGACGTCGAAGCCCATGAGGTTGTCGAAGGAGGGCGAGCGGCCGGCGGCCGGCGCGCCCATGTCCGAGGCGGTCGAGTTGAAGACGTTGTTCGCGGGGTTGGACGCGTCGCCAAGAGACACGCCGGCCATCGAGGCGCGGGCGTTGGTCGCCTGGCGGTCGCCCTCGTGACCGATGAGGCCGACGCGCGTGGAGACGGTGTTGAGGAAGGGCGTGCGGAAGCCGCTGACGGCGATGTCGACGGTGTCCACGCCCGAGGGCGCGGTCGTGACCGCGGCGAAGCCGTCGTAGACGACGAGGTTACGCACAGGCTCGGCGGGGTCGCGGTAGGCGACCACCAGTCCCCAGCCGCCGCTCGCGAGCGGCCCCTGGGAGGTCTGGAGGTCGGCCACCGTGAACACGCCCTGTCCGTCCGTGGGCACGAGCGAGGTCACGTCTGCGAAGCAGTTGTAGTAGACGCCGAGCTCACTGCCGACCGCGGTCTCGTCACAACGAGACGCGGTGACCGAGGTGTAACCGGCGGTGGTCGGGCTCTCGAACTTGACCGTGTCGCGCAGGGCTGGGCTGGGGGGCGGGACGCTGACGAGGTCGTCGAACTCGTCGAAGAACGTAAAGCCGCCGGTCTCACCGCCCCAGTAGAGCCCCGCGAAGAGCACCGTGGCGCCCTGCGGGAGCAGCGAGGTCGCCGAGCTCGAGTTGAACGTGCTCGCGTCGGAGTCCACGTCGACGTGGACCATGAAGTAGGCGTTGTTGTTCAGCTCGACGAGCGACGAGCCCGCCTGGGCGTCGGCGCAGTCGGTGTCCAACGTCGAGCACGTCACGACCGTGTTGCCGAAGAGACGGATGTCACCAGTCTCGTTGGCGTTGTAGCGGTCTGAGAACGACCTGATGACCTGAGCGTCCGCGGTGGACGGCGCGGTGAGCGCCGCGACCGCAGAAGCCGCCAAAACAAACCTGAACACGTTGCGTCGAACCACCTTTTAACCTCGCGCGAATCGAGATCGTGACGGCCTGTACTGAGCGCCGACCCGATCGATGAATGAGGGGGCGTGATTACGTCACATGTGGTTTGAAATCAAGGGGATTCGCCTGCGCGACCCGCGGAGAGGGCGAGCACGTATCAGCGCCCGGGACGGTCCGCGTGGGCGACGGGCTCGTTCGAGGGTGCCCTGGCGCCGGCGTCGTCTGCCTGCTTGGCGAGGGCGTCGTCGAAGGAGACGATGGCCGAGACGAGCGCGCGCACCAGCTTGCGCTGGCGGCGGGACTTCGCGACCGACCTGCCCTCCTCGGGGTGGGAGAGGAAGCCCCCCTCGACGACGATCGCGGGCATGAGCGCGCCACGAAGGACGCCGAAGTTGGCCTGCTTGACCCCGCGGTTCTTGCTGCCCTTGAGCTCTTTGAGCATGCTCCGCTGGACGATCTTGGCGAGCAGCGCAGAGCGCGCGTGCTGGCGCATGCGCTCCGCGTGGAGCTCGGCGGAGACCTCGGACTCGTTGAAGAAACCCTGGACGGCGGCCTCGTCTGGGCGAGGGATGCCGGAGGTCGTGGGGCGCGCGCTGGCGAGCGGCTTGCCCTGGACCTCGACGGGGTCGGGGGTGACCTTCTCGTCGGAGAGGTAGTACGTCTCGATTCCCACGGCCCTGGGGTGGGGCGCCGAGTTGTAGTGGAGAGAGAGGAACACGTCGGCGTCGACGCGGTTGGCCATGTGCGCGCGCTCGTTCAGGCTGAGCTCGGTGTCCCAGTACCTCGTGAGCACGACGCGCGCGTCGGGGTAGGTCCGCTGGAGTTCCTCACGGAGCGCGTAGGCGAGCTCGATCGTGAGGTACTTCTCGTGCACGTCGACCACGCCGAGCGCGCCCTGGTTCTCGCCGCCGTGACCAGGATCGATGACGATCGTGCGGATTTTCTTGAAGGCGCTGGGCGCGTCGGCCCCCTCGGCCTGCTGTTTCTTGTCGAACGACGCGCGCCTCGCGCGATCGCCCAGAGTGAGCACGAGCCCTCTGTCGATCCCGATGGAGGGGGGGCCGGCGAGCGCGTCAGCGCTCGAACCAATCCACATCGCGGCGCCGAGCACCGCCGACACACAAAGCTGTCTCAGGAGCAACCGCATGGCGCACCTCCTCGCTCACATCCCTGTTCGCGTGATCGACAGACGCGACCACATCCGGCGACGCCATCCTTGGTTCGCCTGGGTTCACTCTATGGGACGCGGAGGCGCGCACAAATTTTTCGTACTTTTTTTAGAGGGGGCGATCAGAACCAGAAATGGAGGCCGAGGTTGGCGTCCAGGTTGAAGCTGGTCTGGTCACCGGCGAGCAGCATCAGGAAGGCCTCGCCGACGAAGTCGACGTGCTCGGCCAGCGGGATGCTCAGGCCGCCGCCGAGGCCAGCGTGGAACCAGCCCGTGCGCACGGTGTCGCGCAGGAAGCAGTAGCCGACGTTCTGCTCGGGGTCGGTGAAGATCTCCTTGCCCGTGCAGTTCACGTTGGGCACGAGCACCTCTCCAGCGGAGCTGTTGAACTCGAGTTCCTTGAGCTGGACCCAGTTGCGCACGCGCCCGACGCCCAAGCCGACCGTCGAGAACAGGCGAATAGCCGAGGGGTCTTCGGAGAAGAAGTAGCGGTACTTCAAGCCAACGAGGCAGTCGCCGGGCAGGCCCAGGCCGAAGCACTCCTCGTCGGTGGTCGGGAAGCCGCCGCCGTCGGTCGTGATCTGGCTGAAGTCCTGCTGGGGGGAGAACTGGAAGCGCGTGTAGAGCCCGAGGCGCATCGTCGAGTTGATGACCCAGCCGATGTCGAGCGACGCGTGCCCGAAGGCGGGCGCGAGGCCGGGGGAGACCTCACGGTCGGGGTTGGCCGTGGGGGAGCCGCTGGGCAGGAAGCCGACGCCCGAGCCCTGTCTCTTATAC